>NZ_JAQMTI010000256.1:0-68857 GCF_028329225.1 Sphaerospermopsis kisseleviana CS-549
ACTGGGGACTGGGGACTGGGTTAACCTCTCCTGACTCCTGACTCCTGACTCCTGCTTTAAATTAACCAACCTTTTAAACGTTTAGCGATATGAGGACGGCGTAATTTTCGCATCGCTTTACTTTGAATTTGCCGTACTCGTTCACGGGAAAGGTTAAACATATTCCCCACTTCTTCCAGAGTACAGGGTTCGCTGGTTGTCAGTCCATAGCGTAAAGAAATTACGTCTTTTTCCCTGGGAGTGAGAACATCACCTAAAACCTCCCATATCTCCTGACGCATCATATTTTCATTCATTTTTGCTTCTGGAGATTGGTTATCTTCATCTTCCAACAAGTCCATCAATTCTGTATCTTCTTCTTTACCAACACGGTGATTTAAAGATAATGCTTGCCGGCGTAGTTGTTGCAGTTGACGCAGTTGTTGAACGCTTATTTCCAACGACTCGGCCATTTCCGCTTCTGTCGGGTTGCGAGCGAGTTTTTGTTTAAGTTCTCTTTGGGCTTTTTTAAGTTTGTTGAGTTTTTCAACAATGTGAATTGGTAGGCGGATAGTGCGGGCATCATTAGCTATAGCCCGTGTAATCGCCTGTCGAATCCACCAATAAGCATAAGTCGAAAACTTATAGCCCTTATCGGGATCAAACTTCTCTGTAGCGCGATTTAAACCCATAGCCCCTTCTTGAATTAGATCTAGAAAAGGCACTCCCCGATTAAGATATCGTTTAGCAATAGATACTACTAATCTCAAGTTAGAGCGAATCATTTTCCGCTTCGCTACCCTACCTTGATACAACCGACTTTCCAGTTGTTTTTCCGTCATATCAAACTTAGCAGCTACCTCGCTTTTGCTGGGGTTGTGTCCCAGTTCTGCTTCTAAAGCAGCTTGTAAGTCTTTTACTTCTTCTAAAAATCTTACCCTATGCGCCAACTCTACTTCTTCGTCAGGTTTCAGGAGAGGATAACGCGCCATTTCCTTAAAAAACGCGCCCACAGCATCGTCATGTTCGGTTTTATTATATCCCGAAGGACGTGCCGCTGCCATTTCATCCCCATCTCGTTCATCTGACTCCAAATTTTCCACAATTGAAGAGTCTTCAAATACTACTGCATCTAAACTATCAAGTGATGGTTCTTCATGATCAGCAGCGTTATCCAGTATTTCCATTGTTCCCAATTCAGCAAGATTCATAGTTTCCTTTTGGGATAGTTGCTTGGTTTGGTACATAAATTTAGTGACAGCTGCTCGTTTGAGAATAGTTAGTTTTTACCGACATATACACCCATTTACCCAGCCAAATACAATCTTCTTGAAAATTCTTGATTCGGAAAGAAAATATGTATCTGTCTGCCATATTTTGGTTACATCTAGATACAATTTATATGGTCTTTGCACCCAAAATACCATCTTTCCCCACTACCAGCAGACATATTTCTAATTTTTTTCTTCATCACCAAATATGTCAAACCCCCCTCAAACATTCTCCAGCTTAACAAATATAAAAATTCCATCTAAAGACCCTATACGTTAAATTTTTATGTATTTCCATGAAGTTTTGTTTGATTTGGAGTAAAAAAGTTAAAGCTTCCTAAGTTAAAGCTTCCCAAATGATCCAAATTACAAAAATGGTAGCTTAAAATCCGGACAATCTTGATTGTATCAAAGCATCTCACATACAAAAACTATTGAATATCTATCAATAGGTGGAAAAACTCTACTACCTATTTAGTAGACAAAAACAACTCATTATTATCGGATATACTTTCATTTGTGTAGTTAGCATAAAATATTTATTGCACGTATTGTAGAAATTATTTTGTCTATAAGATGACATATAAACAAAGTTATCAACTATCATGAGTAATAAAAGTATTGCGAAATACAGTTTGTTTGTAGTAAAATAGTAGTTAAACGTTAAGTGCGTCTGGTGAATTTGATTCATTCAGATGAGCAAATATCTATTAAAAAAGCCAAAAATTATGTATATTCAGGATGTAAGTTTATCCTCTCTATTGGTAGCTGAACCAGGATCATCATACCAGTCCAAAACAAATCTTTATCCTTGGATTGAAGTATTGGTAGATTTGTCAAAAACTTTAGCGCCGACGACAAATAAAACACCAGAAGAGAATGTAGCAATTGATGAAACAGTAGAAAAAGATTTATTAAATGATGCCATACCAGAACAGGAATTATCAGTTGATGAACTATCTAACAAGGAGCTATTGATTTATAAGATACCAGAACATTTAGATATTAAACCGGGTGATATTTTAACAGTTCCCTGGAGGACACAACTGTTAGGAGGAATAGCGATTCGTTTATTATCCCAACCACCAGCAAATTTAGGACTAGAGAAAATTCGGGAAGTACAAGATGTAGTCAGCAAAGAATTTTTCTCTAGCACCTATTGGGAATTACTGAATCGCATCGCCGCCTATTACTACACACCATTAATTCAAGTCATTCGGGTAGCATTACCACCAGGATTATTAGGGCGATCGCAAAGTCGTCTGCGACTAAAACCAGAAAATATTCCCAATGGTGCAGCCGAATTTTTACGTTCTCAAGCTGCCAAAGAAATACTGACAATACTTGAATCGCAACCAGATGGAGATTACAGTTTTCAATACCTCAAACGTCAAGTCAAAGGTTTTTATTGGGCAAAAAAACAATTAATAGATAGAAACTGGGCAGAAAGCTATTTCAAATTCACTCAATCTAAACCACAAATGAAACTAGCAGTAACGCTAGTTGATCATGGAAGATACATGAATCTCACTAAACGGCAACAAGAAATATTGAAAATACTGGGAGATCATGGTGGTGAATTATGGGTGACAGAGTGTGTAGAAATATGTCAAACTACACTACCTACTTTAAGAGGATTAGAACAAAAAGGTTGTATTGTCATTGAAGAACGGGAAAAACTACGGAGAGAACAAGGACCCAAAATAGCCGGGGATCAAGCCAAATTATTAACACCAGCCCAAACTAATGCTTTAGAAACCATCAAATCATTAAACGGATTTGCTCAAATTTTATTACATGGGGTAACAGGTTCAGGAAAAACCGAAGTTTACCTACAGGCGATCGCCCCCCTACTCAACCAAGGAAAATCAGCCCTAGTATTAGTCCCAGAAATTGGCCTCACACCCCAACTCACAGATAGATTTCGCGCCCGTTTTGGTAACAAAGTGCAAGTTTATCACAGCGCCCTTTCCGACGGTGAACGCTACGACACCTGGCGACAAATGTTTACCGGAGAAGCCCAAGTAGTCATAGGAACACGCAGCGCCATCTTTTCCCCCTTACCCAACCTGGGATTAATTATCCTCGACGAAGAACACGACAGCAGCTTTAAACAAGACTCACCCATCCCCACTTACAACGCCCGCACAGTAGCCCAATGGCGTGCAGAACTAGAAAACTGCCCCCTAATTTTAGGTTCTGCTACCCCCTCCCTTGAAAGTTGGGTAAGTATCAAAGAAAGCAGGGGAGCAGGAAGCAGGGAGCAGGGAGAGATCAACAACCCAATCACCAATCACCAATACCTCTCCCTTCCTGAACGCATCAACTCCAAACCCCTACCACCTATAGAAATAGTGGATATGCGTCAAGAGTTGAAAGAAGGAAATAGATCAATATTTAGTAGATCCCTACAACAAGCTTTAGAAGAATTAAAACAAAGAAAACAACAAGGAATATTATTTATTCATCGTCGGGGACATAGCACCTTTGTTTCCTGTCGTAGCTGTGGTTATGTGCTGGAATGTCCAAACTGTGATGTATCCTTGGCTTATCATCATGTAGAAGAAGGCGCACCCCAGTTATTAAAATGTCATTATTGTAATTATGGTCAACCACACCCTAAAAACTGTCCTCAATGTAGTTCACCCTACCTCAAATTCTTTGGTAGTGGTACTCAAAGAGTAACCCAGGAACTACAACGCCAATTTCCCCACATTAAACCAATTCGTTTTGATAGCGACACCACCCGCAAAAAAGGCGCACATCGCACCCTGATCAGCCAATTTGCCAACGGTGAAGCAGACTTATTAGTGGGTACACAAATGCTCACCAAAGGTTTAGACTTACCCCAAGTTACCCTAGTAGGGGTAGTTGCGGCTGATGGGTTACTACATTTATCAGATTATCGCGCTAGTGAACGAGCTTTTCAAACCTTAACCCAAGTTGCAGGAAGGGCGGGAAGAGGAGAAGATCCCGGTAGAGTAATTATCCAAACCTACACCCCAGAACATCCAGTTATTGAAGCAGTGAAAACCCATGATTATCAATCTTTTTGTGATGCAGAATTAGAACAAAGGGAAGCACTTAATTATCCCCCCTATGGCAGATTAATATTATTACGTTTGAGTAGTTCTGATCCCATAAAAGTGGAAAATATAGCCCAACTCATAGCGACAAATTTTAGCGAACAAGAAGGATTAGAGATATTAGGACCAGCACCGGCTAGTATTTTACGAGTAGCTAATCGTTATCGCTGGCAAATACTATTAAAATTTGCTCCTGATGCACTGCCTAATTTACCAGATTGGGAAGAAATCAGAAAACTTTGTCCTGCTTCAGTCAGCTTAACTATTGATGTCGATCCCATTAATATTATGTAGGGGTTACTGAGAAAGTCTTTCCGTTGAGGTAGGGAATAGGGAATAGGGAGGAAAATTTTAGATTTTAGATTTTAGATTTTAGATTGAAGTTGACAAAAACAATCCAAAATCCAAAATCCAAAATCAATAACTCCTGAATCCTGACTCCTGACTCCTGCTATATTGTTATCATTTTTCAGTAGCAATAATATGTAAATCTATTTTTTTATCTCTGATTAAATCCATTAATCGCTGAGTAAAAGAACCTTTAATAAATCTTTTCCATTTAGGTTGTTGACTTTCACCAATAACGATTTGTGTAATGTGATGGGTAGCAGCAACCTGAGCTATTTCTTTAGGAACATTACTACTTTTAACGTGCAGAAACTCACCACCAAACTCTCGACAAAGTTTTTCACAAGTATCAATGTGTAAACTTTCTTGTTTAGTGAGAAATCTTTCAGGATCAGCTATAAATACAGCATAAAGTGGAGCATTCATATAATTAGCAAGTCGCGCCCCCCGACGTAATAATTGCAAAGAATTAGGATAAGTAGAAACACAAACTAAAACCCGTTCATGAATATTATAAACTTGTCCAGTAGTAATTGAAGTATTTGCCTCCTCCTCTACCGTATCTGCAACTTCTCTTAATGCTAATTCTCGCAAAGCTATTAAATTTCGACGTTGAAAAAAGTTTTCTAAAGACTGTTCAATTTTATCAGCAGCATAGATTTTTCCTTCAAGCAAACGCTCTTCCAAAGTTTCTGGAGTCACATCAATTACAACCACCTCATCCGCTTCATCCAGCACCCGATCTGGAATGCGTTCTCGCACTACAACACCTGTTATTCTTGCCACCAAATCATTTAAACTTTCCAAATGTTGAATATTCACAGTAGAATAAACATCTATGCCAGATGCTAAAATTTCTTCTACATCTTGATAGCGTTTTTCTCGTTCAGAACCCGGTATATTTGTGTGAGCTAATTCATCAATTAACACCAGTTGGGGAGAGCGTTCTAAAATTGCTTGAGTATCCATTTCTTGCAGTTTAATATTCTCTTTAATAATGGATTTTCTAGCAATAACTTCTAATCCTTGTGCTTTAAGAGCAGTTTCTTTACGTCCATGAGTTTCTAAAATACCAATAACAACATCAATCCCCTCTTGTTTCAGTTGATGTGCTTCCTCTAGCATTTTATAAGTTTTACCCACACCGGGAGCCATACCAATAAAAATTTTATGTTTCCCTCGACGAGCAGGACGGATATAAGAACTATCAGGGGAGCGAGTAGAAGAATAAAACATGAGTTAATTTCCTAATAATTACCTGATTTTATCTAATGCAAGATTCAATTTTAAAACATTCATTCCAGGTTCACCAAATATACCCAAAAAACGCCCATCTGTGTTTTGAGAAATTAAAATTTCTATTTGCTGGGGTTCAATTCCTCTAGCTTTTGCTACCCTGGGAATTTGCACTTTTGCACCTTCAGGAGTAATGTGAGGATCGAGACTAGAACCAGAAGTATAAACTAAATCAGCAGTTGGTTGAATATTGAATTTTTTGAGCTTATTAATTTCACCTTCATTACCATTAATTCTTGCTAACAATGCGGGATTACTAGGAGCTAAATTACTAGCACCAGATACACCAGTTTTCAAAATACCAGCCTCATCATTTTTGGGGTCAGCAGTGCTATA
The DNA here is from genome assembly GCF_028329225.1 of Sphaerospermopsis kisseleviana CS-549. Classification (NCBI taxonomy): domain Bacteria; kingdom Bacillati; phylum Cyanobacteriota; class Cyanophyceae; order Nostocales; family Aphanizomenonaceae; genus Sphaerospermopsis; species Sphaerospermopsis kisseleviana. The sequence continues at coordinate 6,317 of NZ_JAQMTI010000256.1, forward strand.
GTTAGTAGTGCTAGGACGACTCCAAAAATACTTTTCACTGGTAAAAGTTTGACCAATTAAAGCAGAACCAATCACCACACCTTGGGAATTTGTAATTAAACTGCCATTTGCTTGAAAAGAAAAAGCAACCTGTCCTGAAATCAACATAAATAAGGGATAGATAAAGGTTGTTAGCACCCATAAAACTAAAGTTGCACGAATCGCCTTACTAACTTGAAATCTCTGACGCATATTAAAACCTCTCCATTTCAAAAATATTAAAGTTTTTGTTGGGTTGCGCTATCGCTTAACACAACTTACGAATTACAAATTAGTAATTAAAACCTCTCAGGTTGAAAAATCACGACAAACAAATAAACACAAAAACTGAGGGTGACAAGTCCTAATAAAGTAATTGTGTAAGCAAAAAAACGTGATTCTGCTCCCGGTGTTGTTGCTCGTACTGCTGGTGCTAATAAGACATTAACGCAAAGTAATAAAAACAAAATCAGAGGAAAACGATTACGTTTAGAAAATGCCAGTGATAAATATTCCATAATTCTCAAATCCCAAATCTAAAATTGATTAAGCTAAACCCACAGACACAATTAAAACATCAATAATTTTGATAGCGATAAAAGGAGCAACCACACCACCCAAACCATAAATAAAGATATTTCTTTGCAAAAGTTGATCAGCAGTTAAAGGACGAAATTTCACACCAGTTAATGCTAAAGGAATCAAAGCCGGAATAATTAAAGCATTATAAATTAAAGCTGATAACACAGCAGATTGGGTACTTGCTAAACCCATAATATTTAATCCATTCACACCAATACCAGGAAAAATCGCCGGAATAATTGCAAAGTATTTAGCGACATCATTAGCAATAGAAAAAGTTGTTAATGCTCCGCGAGTAATGAGTAATTGTTTGCCAATAGTAACGATATCAATTAATTTTGTAGGATCAGAATCTAAATCTACCATATTAGCAGCTTCCTTTGCCGCTTGTGTACCAGAATTCATCGCCACACCCACATTTGCTTGAGCTAAAGCTGGTGCATCATTAGTACCATCTCCAGTCATAGCAACTAATTTTCCTTGAGCTTGTTCAGCGCGAATTACTTCAATTTTATCCTCTGGAGTTGCTTCGGCAATAAAATCATCTACCCCTGCTTCTTGGGCAATAACTGAAGCTGTAAGGCGGTTATCTCCTGTTAACATTATAGTTTTAATGCCCATTTTTCGCATTTGTGCAAATCGTTCTTTAATCCCTGGTTTGATAATATCTTTGAGGTAAATTACACCGTAAATTTCATCATTTTGACAAACTGCTAAGGGTGTACCACCTAATTTAGAAACTCGCTCATAGGCTACATCAAGTTCTGGTGTTAATTGCCCATTTCGAGAACGCACAAATCCTTTAATTGCATCTACCGCACCTTTGCGAATTTCCACACCATTGGGTAAATTAATTCCACTCATGCGCGTCTTGGCAGAAAATTCTATACCCTCCGCAGTTTGGGGGTTAAAATCTAATTTTGCTCCTAATGATTCTGCTAATTTAACAATAGATTTTCCTTCGGGAGTTTCATCAAAAATACTGGATGCTAAACAAATTTTCGCAATTTCATCTAAAGGATGATTTTGGATGGGAATAAATTCTTCAGCCATGCGGTTGCCTAAAGTAATAGTTCCCGTTTTATCTAAAACCAAAGTATTAATATCTCCACAGGCTTCTACAGCCCTTCCAGAAGTAGCTATGACGTTAAATTGAGCGACTCTATCCATACCCGCAATACCAATGGCACTCAGTAAACCGCCAATTGTAGTAGGAATTAATGCCACTAATAAAGCAATTAATACCGCAATACTCACAGGTGATTTAACATAAACTGACACGGTAGGTAAAGTGGCAATTACCACTAAAAAAACTTGAGTTAAAACTGCTAAAAGCACAGTTAAAGCAATTTCATTAGGGGTTTTAGTTCTCGCTGCACCCTCAACTAAAGAAATCATTCGATCAATAAAACTTTGTCCCGGATCTGATGTAACTTTAATGATTAATTCATCAGAAGTAATGCGTGTTCCTCCAGTGACAGAACTAGCAATATCTGTTCCTGGTTGTTTTAATACTGGTGCAGATTCTCCAGTAATAGCAGATTCATCAACAGAAGCTACTCCAGAAATTACTTCTCCATCTGCGGGGATCACATCACCGGAAATAACTTTAATTTGATCACCACGACGTAAAAGACTAGAATTAATTTCTTGAATAGAACCATCAGGAAGAAGTTTTCTAGCTGTAACATCTGATTTTGTTGCCCTTAAAGAATCAGCTTGAGCTTTTCCTCTACCTTCAGCAACAGCTTCTGCAAAGTTAGCAAAAACAAGAGTGAAGAATAAAATTATGGTAATTAAACCATTAAAAAATCGCGGATTATTCCCAGAAGTAACACCAAAAAGATGAGGATCAATAGTTACCAAAGCTGTAATAATTGTCCCTACCCACACCAAAAACATCACGGGATTTTTGATTAGATGGCGGGGGTTTAGTTTAACAAATGCTTGTTTAAATGCGCTAGGATAAAGCCCAGAAATTTTAATTTTGGGTGTATGTTTACGTTCTTGTCGGGTTTTTGTAATTTTCATATCTTTTTTATTGGTGAGGTTAAGATCCCCGACTTCTTGATTAAATCTTTTCTATAAATTCTGATTTTTTCTGAGAAGTCGGGGATCTGAAGTTTATTTACTAATCAAAAACCATTCAGCAATCGGACCTAAAACTAATACAGGAAAAAAAGTTAACGCCCCCAGAATTAAAATTACTCCCCCTGTAACTCCAGTAAATAAACGAGTGTCAGTTCTCAAAGTACCGGCAGTTATGGGTACTGGTTGTTTTCTAGAAATACCATCTGCTAATAACAATAATGCGATAATGGGAATATAACGACCGACTAAAATACTGACGCTAGTGCTAAGATTCCACCACAGGGTATTATCCGCCAAACCTTCAAACCCAGAACCATTATTTGCAGCAGCAGAAGCATATTCATAAACTACTTGAGAAACACCATGAAACCCTGGGTTACTAATACCTGAAATAGCATCAGGAAAGGCAAAAACTATCGCCCAAGGAATTAAAACAGCAAAAGGATGAACTAATAACACTACGCTGGATAAAACTATTTCTTGTTTTTCAATTTTTCGCCCTAAAAATTCCGGTGTTCTCCCTACCATTAATCCTGTGAGAAATACTGCCAAAATTAAGTAGATAAATAAATAAGCTGTACCTGTTCCCTGTCCTCCCCAAATAATTTGTAAAAACATATTTACAAGGGTAGAAAATCCCCCAGTAGGCATTAATGAGTCGTGCATTCCGTTAACTGCGCCACACATTGTTGCTGTTGTCATCACTGCCCAAAGTGCTGTTTGCGCGAAACCAAATCTTACTTCTTTTCCTTCTAAATTAGGTTGTTGTAATCCTAATATAGAATTAACAAGAGGATTACCTTGATATTCACCAATAGCTGTGATCATGACTAAGAAAACAAAGATGATAAATACCATCCAATATACTAACCATCCTTGTTTGATATTATTAGCAAATACCCCATAGGTGTAAATCAAGGCTGAAGGAATAGAAATCATTGCCCAAGTTTCTAATAAGTTAGAAAAACCATTGGGATTTTCAAAGGGATGGGCTGAGTTAACACCAAAAAAACCACCCCCATTTTCACCAATTTGTTTTATAATTTCCAGGTGGGCAACTGGTCCGCGAGCTATAGCTTGTGTTAATCCTTCTAATGTTGTTGCTGTTGCTACTCCTGCTATGGTTTCTGGTACACCAGCTATGATTAATAATAATCCTCCTACAATAGATAGAGGTAATAAAATTCGGGTAATTGATTTGGTTAAATCAATATAAAAATTACCTAATTTTCTGCCTGTTAAACCGCGAATAAAGGCAATTCCTACCGATAAACCTGTAGCTGCTGATGTGAACATTAAAAAACCTATAGCGAAGGTTTGACTGGCATAACTAAAGGTTGTTTCTCCAGAGTAATGTTGTTGATCTGTGTTGGTTAAAAAGGAGATGGTAGTGTGTAATGCTAAATCCCAACTCGGTGCTTTTAATCCTGTAGGATTGAGTGGTAAAAATCCTTGAGTAATAAATATACAAAATACCAAAATTGCCATGAAAAGATTGCTATATAGTATGGCTTTTGCATATTGCCAACCTGTCATTTCATCTTCAATAGTAACTCCAATCAATTTGTAAATTATTCTTTCTATGGGATTTAAGACTTTGTCTAATACTGTTCTTTGTCCTAGAAAAACATGAGCAATATATTTTCCTAGTAAGGGAGTGGTAGCAATGACAATTATTAATGTCAATGCTATTTGTAATAAACCTTGTATCATGAATGATTAAAACTCCTTAAAGACTAAATCAAATAGCTGTGATCTGGGGAGCATCCCAATTACAAAAATGAACACAGCGATACTAAAAACTCTCTTAAACCTTCTTACCTTTGTGTCCTTTGCGTTCTTTGCGGTTCAATCGTATCAAGTAGTAATTTCAAGATTCCAAAACAATAAACTTACACATTTGGGATACTGCCGTGATCTGGGCTTGATGAATTTATATGATTATTGATTTTGAGGTAGAAAACAAGGGATACAAGGATATAAAAAATGTTTATTTTTTCTATTTATGTGTTTATTGCCAGGTATATATCATTGTTTAGGGCGTTTAGTTAAAATCTAAACGCTATAGCAGAATTCAGGAGTCAGGAGTCAGGAGTAAAAAGGGTCGTTTTTATATAAAATGTAAATTAATATCATGATGTCATTTGGGTGCAAAATGAAAAATTTACAGCTTAAATTATTAACTAATAAATTGTATACGGGGAAAATTTTGATAATTATTACTATATTTATCTGTTTAGTGTTGTTAGAATATTCTACCCCCAATGATTATGTTTTTGGCTATCTTTATAGTGGATCAATTGTCTTAGTTAATTATTGGTTTAGAGGAATAGCAACAATAGGTGCTACATTTTTGGCTGTTTTTTTAACTATCTTCAATATTTGGATACCTGGAAATGAATCAATTCAGTTTTTTACTATTGCTAATCGGGTAATTGCAGCTATAGCATTGATAGTTACAGGATTTTTAAGTCAAAGATTGAGAATCACACAACAAGCTGTTTCACTCACTCAAACCCAATTAGAAAATCAAGCACAATTAATGAGACTACGAGAAGATTTCGCCTCTACACTTACCCATGACTTAAAAACTCCACTTTTAGGGGCAATTGAAACTATAAAAGCTTTTCAACAAGAAAAATTTGGTGCGGTTTCACCAAGTCAAGAAAAAGTTTTAGCAACAATGGCACGTAGTCATCAAACATCTTTGGTTTTATTGGAAACTTTGTTAGATGTTTATCGTAATGATATTGACGGATTAAAGCTAAATTTAGCACCTGTGGATTTAGCTGTTTTGGCGGAAACAGCAGTTTCTACTTTGATGGAATTAGCAGCAAATCGTCGTATTCATATATCATTAAACTATGGTGATTCTGATTGGAAGCGATCGCTCTGGGTGCTTGGTGATGCACTACAATTACAACGGGTTATTGATAACCTGTTAATTAATGCTATTAATCATTCCCGAAGAGGCGATCGCGTTGAAGTGGTCTTAGAATCCCTACTTTCCTATCAAGTTGTAAAAATTATGGATACGGGCGCTGGTATCCCTCCAGAACATTTTTCCCACTTGTTTGAGCGATTTTATCAAGTACATGATGATTATGGCAGTCTTTCCCAACGTCAAGCTAAAGGTTCGGGATTAGGACTTTATTTATCTCGACAAATTATTGAAGCCCATCATGGTATAATATGGGCAGAAAACAGATTTCCTAAAGGGGCAGTTTTTGCTTTCAAGCTACCTGTTTTACCATTTCAGGGGAGCATCCCAAATGTGTAAGTTTATTTTTCACTGGGGAAATAAAGTGATCCAAAACTTGATATGATTGAACCGCAAAGAACGCAAAGGACACAAAGGTAAGAGGTTGTGAGAGATTTTTTAGTGTTGCTGCGTTTATTTCCCAAAATGGGGATACTCTCTATTTCAGTCTGCTGAAGTTTTAAATATATCTAATATCTAGGTAAAATGTCTTCTACCACTATTAAAATTCTGCTTGTTGAAGATGATGAACTTTTTCGTTTAGGTTTGCGTGTACGATTGCAACAGGAAATTGGTTTGGATATTATCGCTGAAGCTGAAGATGGAGAAACAGCTATTGATTTAGTTAATAAATATTCCCTGGATGTGGTATTATTAGATATTGGTTTACCAGGAATTGGCGGTCTTGACGCTTGTTATCAAATTAAACAAAAATACCCTAATTTACCAGTTTTAGTTCTTACTTCCCATTCTCAAAAATCTCTAATTACACAGTTAATTACTGCGGGCGCTCAAGGTTATTGTCTCAAAGGTGTAGCTGCGGAAACATTGATTTTAGCTCTCCGTTCTGTCGCTGCTGGTGCATCTTGGTGGGATGAAATAGCAACTCAAGCAATTCGTTCTTCCTTGACTTTAAATTCTGCTCATTTATCTTCAGAAAATAACTCAAAAACTCTCAATCCTCTCACCCATCGAGAAATAGAAATTCTCCAACTTTTAGTAGCAGGAAAAACTAACCATCAAATAGCAGAAATTCTTTATATTACCACCGGTACTGTGAGGGTTCATGTTCATGCTATTTTACATAAATTGGGAGTTGGCGATCGCCAGACTGCTGTTACCGTAGCTTTACAAAAACAGTTAATTAGTCATCCAGTAAAAATTCAGAATTTATAACAATAATCAAATCTAAAATCAAAAATCAACATTGGCATAACCAATAACCCTTGTATTCCTGTTTACAATCTCTATGTGCCAACATATATAATTTCCCTATATCTTCTTGCACAACTAATAATTTTTACCAAAACTCGGAAATAGAGAATATAATTATCTGCTAACCTTTGTTATGGTTGGCATCCGATATATTAAAAGTGTAGTCTTATACTAGAGACCAATAAAGATGTAATAAAATTATCAGGAGTTTTTATATTTTTGAAAGTATAAGCTTACTGCATTTTTGTATAAAAAAGTATCAGTGACATAACCAGCAAAATAGATGAGTAATAGTAAAAATGAAATATTCTTAATACTAAATCCCACAAACATCCAGAAAATAGTAAAACAAGATTGATAAATTGAGGTGATATTGAGACATTATCCAAACCTAGCAATCTAATGTAAGAGTAACTTCGGTGATTTTTTCAATATTGACTGGCTATAACTTCAGTGTAATCGAGTAATAAATAAATGGGACAAGGTTTTTTACAAATTGCGTTAACCCTATGTATTGTCATAGCTATCACACCCCGATTGGGACAATACATAGCCCGTGTTTTTTTGGGAGAAAGCACAATACTTGATCCCATCATGAACCCGATAGAAAAAATTTTCTACCTAGTGGGGGGTGTAAGTAAAAAAGAGGAGATGACAGCTTGGCAGTATATCCGGGCAGTCATCAGTAGTAACTTAATCATGGCAATTTCTGTGTATTTACTAATCTCTTTTCAGGGAATAGTGCCTTGGAATCCCAACGGTTTAGTAATGCCTACATGGAATACAGTGCTACATACTACCATATCCTTTTTGACTAACACTGACCAGCAACATTACATAGGGGAAACAACATTAAGCTATTTTAGCCAAACAGCAGCTTTAGGCTTTTTAATGTTCACCTCAGCAGCAACTGGTTTAGCAGTAGGAATAGCATTTATTCGGGGGTTAACAGGTCGAAAGTTAGGGAATTTTTACGTTGATATTACCCTTGCCATTACTAGGATATTGTTGCCCCTTTCAATTATTGGGGCGATCGCTCTCCTGGCTTTAGGTGTACCACAAACATTAGAAGGTACTTTAGTTGTCCAAACCCTAGACGGAGGAACACAGTACATAGCCAGAGGTCCTGTTGCTTCCTTTGAAATTATCAAACTGTTAGGCAACAACGGCGGCGGCTTTTTTGCAGCTAACTCAGCCCATCCCTTTGAAAATCCCAATGGTGCTTCTAATTTACTAGAAATCATTGCCATGATGGCAATTCCCTCATCCTTAATTTATACCTACGGTGTATTTGCCAATAACCAGAAACAAACTTGGTTACTGTTTTGGATGGTGTTTGTAATCTTCATAGTTATGATCTGGGTTACAGCAGTGGGTGAACTGCAAGGAAATCCCATTATTAACCAAGCTTTAAATACAGAACTACCGAATTTAGAAGGAAAAGAAGTAAGATTTGGCTGGGCAGAAACAGCATTTTGGGCGGTGACAACCACCGCTACCATGACCGGTGCAATTAACGGAATGCACGATTCCTTAATGCCCCAAGGTATATTTTCTAGCTTATTCAATTTATTTGTACAGATAATCTGGGGAGGACAAGGAACAGGAACAGCCTACCTATTTATTTATCTGATCCTGACCGTCTTTATAACTGGGTTAATGGTAGGACGCACCCCCGAATTTTTAGGACGCAAAATAGAACAACGGGAAATATTTCTGGCCAGCGTCGTCCTACTGATTCATCCGATCATAGTATTAGTGCCTAGTGCGATCGCCCTAGCTTATCCCATATCCCTATCAGGAATCAGTAACCCCGGTTTTCACGGTATTTCCCAAGTAGTTTATGAATACGCATCAGCGGCAGCTAACAATGGTTCTGGACTAGAGGGGTTGAAAGACAACTCTTTATGGTGGAACTTGAGTAGCAGTTTCAGCATATTAGCAGGGCGTTACATTCCCATTATTGCCCTGATCCTATTAGCTGATAGTATGTCCCGTAAACCAAAAGTTCCCCAAACTCGTGGTACTCTCAAAACCGACTCTTTCCTATTTACCAGCGTTACAGCTTTTGTAGCCATAATTTTAGCCGTCCTCACTTTCTTCCCAGTTTTAGCCCTTGGTCCAGTCGCCGAAGGTTTAAAATTAGCATCTGGAAGTTAGGGTACTGGGGACTGGTGACTGGTGACTGGTGACTGGGAGAAAAATTTTAGATTTTAGATTTTAGATTTTAGATTGGGGATAACAAAAACAATCCAAAATCCAAAATCCAAAATCCAAAATTGAATTACCAATCACCAATTACCAATCACCAATTACCAATCACCAATCACCAATCACCAATCACCCTTTATGAACTCTGCTGCAACTACCCCAAGACCGAAATCTTCTCGTTTGCGTCCCCGCGATCGACGTATCAAACGTAAAAAAACACGGCGGATTAGTACCAAAGGACTCTACATCAGGGCAATGAGAGATACCTTTGTGAAGCTATCTCCCCAATATGCCATTAAAAATCCCATCATGTTTTTGGTGTGGTTGGGAACAGTCATTACCCTAGCTGCCACAATTTATCCCCCCATATTTGGACCCGTCACCCAGAAAAACCCCCAGCTTTTCAACGGTTTAGTTACAGTTATCTTATTTTTCACTGTGCTTTTTGCCAATTTCGCCGAAGCATTGGCACAAGGAAGAGGTAAAGCCCAAGCCGATGCTTTACGATCTACCCGTTCAGAAACCATAGCCAAAAAAATTGTCGTCGATGGCACAATCACAGAAATCCCTTCCACGGAACTGAAAAAAGGCGATACCGTTCATGTAGTTGCTGGTGATATCATCCCCGCCGATGGGGAAGTGATTATGGGTGTCGCTTCTGTTGATGAATCAGCCATTACCGGTGAATCAGCCCCAGTCCTCAAAGAATCAGGTTCAGATGTTGCCAGTTCTGTAACTGGTGGGACGCGCATTATCTCCGATGAATTAATCATCCGTATTACTGCTGACCCCGGTAAAGGATTTATTGACCGGATGATCAACTTAGTAGAAGGGGCAGAACGCACTAAAACACCTAATGAAATTGCTTTAACAATTTTACTGTCAGTGCTGACCTTGGCATTTTTGTTTGTAGTCGCCACCTTGCCCGCCTTTGCCTACTATGTCAACAGTCCTGTGAGCGTTACCGTATTAATTGCCCTTTTGGTTGCACTTATACCTACCACCATTGGCAGTTTACTTAGTGCTATTGGTATTGCGGGTATGGATAGAGTCGCCCAATTTAACATCATTGCTACTTCAGGACAGGCAGTGGAAGTCTGTGGAGATATAAATACTTTAGTCTTAGATAAAACAGGTACAATCACTTTGGGAAACCGTTTAGCAGAAGCTTTTATACCCATCAACGGTCACTCAATATCGGAAATTGCTAATGTGGCTTTAGCTGCCAGTATCTTTGACGATACTCCAGAAGGTAAATCTATTATCCGCTTGGCAGAAAAATTTGGCGCAAAATTTGATATAGACCGCAAACAAGCCCAAGGAGTAGAATTTTCTGCCAAAACCCGCATCAGTGGCACTAACTTTCCTGGTGGACATGAGGCACGAAAAGGTGCGGTGGGGGCAATTAAAGGCTTTGTTCGTTCTCGCAATGGACGGGAAACTCCAGAATTAGATAATGCTTATGAGGAAGTTTCTCATCAAGGAGGTACGCCTTTAGCTGTTTGTCTCGATAATGAAATCTATGGGGTGATTTATCTCAAAGATATTGTTAAACCTGGTATCCGCGAACGTTTTGAGCAACTGCGGCGCATGGGAGTCCGTACCGTGATGTTAACTGGAGATAACCGCATCACCGCTTCTGTTATTGCTAAAGAAGCAGGAGTAGATGAATTTATCGCCGAAGCTACACCAGAAGATAAAATCAGCGTCATCGAGCGGGAACAAGCAGAAGGTAAACTGGTGGCCATGACCGGAGATGGAACTAATGATGCTCCTGCTTTAACTCAAGCTAATGTTGGTGTAGCCATGAATACGGGTACTCAAGCTGCTAAGGAAGCTGCTAATATGGTGGACTTAGACTCTGATCCTACCAAACTCATTGATATCGTTAGTATTGGTAAACAATTATTGATTACTCGTGGGGCATTGACGACATTTTCTATCGCCAATGACATTGCTAAATATTTTGCCATTATACCAGTAATTTTTGCATATGCTAATTTACAAGGCTTGAATATTATGAAGTTAACCAGTGTGAATTCGGCTGTATTATCGGCACTGATTTATAATGCTTTGATTATTCCGATTTTGATTCCTTTAGCATTGAAGGGTGTCAAATTTCGGCCTTTAACAGCCAATCAACTTCTGCAACGCAATATTTTTATTTATGGCTTAGGTGGTGTAATTGCTCCATTTATTGCTATTAAATTCATAGATATGCTAATTACAGTTGCAGGTTTAGCTTAATCGGGGACTGGTGACTGGTGATTGGTGACTGGCGACTGGGTAATCAATTTTATTTTTTCCAACTACCAATTACCAACTACCAAGTACCAAGTTCAAAATCCCAAATCTAAAATCTAAAATCTAAGATCCAATTATGGTGTTTATTCGAGAAACTATCCGCGCTATGCGGATGATTTTATTACTTTGGTTGTTAACAGCAATTATTTATCCTGTAGCAATATTAGGCGTTGGTCAGTTCGCCTTCCCTTCTTCAGCTAATGGCAGCATTGTTTTAAATATAGATGCTCAACCCATTGGTTCATCTTTGATTGGTCAAATTTTCACATCAGATAAATATTTTCAGAGTCGTCCCAGTGCTGTGAGATATAGCCAAGGTAGAATAGCTAGACCAACTGGTATATCAGGGGGTAGTAATCTTGCTCCTAGTAATTCAGAACTAACTAAGAGAATTATTGAAGAAGCAACTCAGTTTCAAGATGAAAATATACAACCTGCGGCTGATTTAATTTACTCTTCTGGTTCTGGTTTAGATCCTCATATTTCTTTGAAGGCAACACGTCAGCAGTTAGCCAGAGTTGCACAAGCACGGGGTATTAAAGAAGATGAAATTATCCCTTTAATTAATAAGTATACTGATAGCAGATTTTTAGGTATTTTTGGTGAACCAGGAGTTAATGTTTTGCGTTTAAATTATGCTCTAGATTTGCAAGAAATTAACCGTCAGCAAAATTAATAATCAATTGACACTGATTCTATGTATTTCCAAGGACGAGGAAAACACAAAATCTTTATTGGCATGGCTCCAGGGGTAGGTAAAACCTATCGAATGTTGGAAGAGGGACACGCACTCAAACAGGAAGGTATTGATGTTGTTATCGGACTGTTAGAAACTCATGGTAGAAAAGAAACGGCAGAAAAAGCTGAAGGTTTAGAAATCATACCGCCAAAATTATGGTCTCTTGGTGATTTAATGTTACCAGAAATAGATACTCAGGCAATTATTAACCGTTGTCCTCAATTAGTATTAGTCGATGAACTTGCCCATACTAATGTTCCTGGTTCACCACAAGAAAAACGTTATGAAGATGTGGAAGTTGTTTTGGCAGCAGGTATTGATGTCTACTCAACTATGAATGTTCAACACCTGGAAAGTCTTAATGATATAGTAGCAAGAATTACGGGTGTAGTTGTGCGTGATCGAGTCCCCGATAAACTTTTAGAAGTGGCGGATGAGGTAGTTGTTGTAGATGTAACACCAGAAACTTTGGAAGAAAGGTTATTAGAAGGCAAAATATATGCCCATGATCAAATTAAATCAGCTTTAGATAACTTTTTTCAAAGACGTAATTTAATCGCTTTACGAGAATTAGCTTTACGGGAAGTTGCTGATAGTGTAGAAGAAGATGCCATTGCTTGTATACAGAAAAGTCAAAGTTTTAGTGTTCACGAAAGAGTTTTAGTTTGTGTATCTACTTACCCTAATTCTGTACAACTTTTACGTCGGGGCGCAAGATTAGCTGGTTATATAAATGCTCCTTTGTATGTTTTATTTGTGGCTAATCCTGATCATTTTCTAACTAAAGAAGAAAGCCTACACGTTGATATTTGTGAAAATTTATGTAAAGAATTTAATGGAATTTTTATTCGGGTAAGTAATAGTAATATTGCTAAGGCAATTGTAGAAGTCGCAGAAAAATATGGTATTACTCAGATAGTTATTGGTGCGAGTAGGCGTTCTCGTTGGGAAATTCTGCTGAAAGGTTCTTTAATTCAAAAATTGGTGGGTTTGCTAAAAAATATTGATTTACATATTATTGCCACTGGGAAAAATTAGAAATTTAAAAGTCAGGTGTCAGGAGTCAGAATATTTGTTAAATCAGGAATTAACAGATTCACGATTGTATAAATGGTTTTCATCAAGGTAACATTTAAGTTAAACTACCTTTGAAAATCACACCAGAATCTCTGTCAATGCACCCGACTCGTGTTATAGGTTTAATGAGTGGCACATCTGTGGATGGGATAGATGCTGCCTTGGTAGAAATTGTTGGTACAGATTTGGATCTGAAAGTTGAATTATTAGCCGGGAAAACCTATCCTTACCCTGCTGCACTACGAGAAAAAATATTGGCGATCTGTGGTGGTGCGCCTATCTCAATGGCAGAACTGGCAGCCATAGATGATGCGATCGCTCTTGTTTTTGCCCAAGCAGCCCAAAATATTCAAGTCGGTTATCCCCCTGCCACCCTTATCGGTTCTCACGGTCAAACTGTTTACCATCGACCTCCAGGATTTTCTATTTCAGAAAATTCTGTTTCAGCAAATATTTTACCCAGTCATCAGTCACCATTCCCCTATCCCCAATCATTAGGTTACAGTTTGCAGCTTGGCCGGGGTGCTTTAATTTCTCGCCTGACAGGCATCACTACTATTAGTAATTTCCGTGTGGCTGATATTGCTGTTGGTGGTCATGGTGCGCCTCTTGTTCCTAGAGTCGATGCCTATTTACTGAGTCATCCCCAGGAAGCACGTTGTATTCAAAATGTTGGTGGTATTGGCAATGTAACTTATCTACCTCCCCGGCGTGATGACTGGTTAAATCAAATTCTGGCTTGGGATACTGGTCCTGGAAATAGTCTCTTGGATTTGGCAGTGCAATATTTTAGCAATGGTGCTAAAAGTTATGATGAAAATGGTAGTTGGGCTGCTAGTGGTAGTCCCTGTTATCCATTGGTAGAAAAATGGCTAAGTCAAGATTATTTTCGTTTACCACCCCCTAAATCTACTGGTCGGGAGTTATTTGGTGTAACTTATCTACATCAGTGTTTACAAGAATGTCAAGCATATCAACTTAGTCCGGCAGATGTGCTGGCAACAATTACAGAACTCACGGCTGCTTCGATTGTTAATAGTTACCATGCTTTTTTACCGCGAATGCCAAAATGTTTATTATTATGTGGAGGGGGTAGTCAGAATCTTTACTTAAAACACAGGTTAGAGTTATTGTTGAAATCAGTAAAAGTTTTAACTACAGATGAAGCCGGGGTAAGTGCAGAGTTTAAAGAAGCGATCGCTTTCGCTATTTTAGCCTACTGGAGACAGTTAGGTCTTCCTGGTAATTTACCCGTTGCAACTGGAGCAGATCAAGAAGTGGTTTTAGGAGAAGTACATCCGGTGACAGGTGATAAGTGAGGAAAATTTTAGATTTTAGATGTTAGATTTTAGATTGGAAATCACAAAAACAATACCTTCGGTTGATGCCTCCGGCACGTTACGCTAACAGCAGTTGCTCATGGGGAAACCCCCAAGAACTCACTGCTTGACCAAAATCCAAAATCCAAAATCAATAACTCCTGACTCCTAAGATTATTGTTGTTGAAAAAATCACAGGAATTTATAAGGTGGCTCACAGTTTTTTGTTGGAACCAGGACGCTGGATCATGCAAGGAAGTTGGTTGGAAAGAAATAGTATGCCGATCAGCTTTAAAGGTATGACTTTGGTAGTTTGGGATGGTGATGATTGGTTTTCTATGGCGACAAAGTTGGTGTTTCCTGGTAGCGATCATTCAGAAATATCTTGCCAATATAAAGGTAGACTCCATGAAGGCGATCGCCAATATACTTTTTTGCTTCAGCATAATATATTTGGACAGATTGAAGGTGAAGGTTGGATTTGCCCAGATACCATCGTACAGCGTTATTTGGTCCTGGGCGATCGCGAACGTCGCAGCGGTTTTGAAACTTTACACCAGATTTCAGAAGATAGTTATTACCTGACTAGCGGTATCTTAGCAGGTCATTTTCTCACTAGTACCATGGAGGCCAGCCTAGAACGTCAAGTCAAGTAAATACATCAGGAGTTAGGAGTCAGGAGTAAGGAGTCGTAATGGCAAAGCGTTGTATTGGTTGTAATATTAAATGGAAAGCAGGGAATGAGCCGGTTTATTATAAAGTTCCGGTAGCGGTTGGGTAGTTAGGGATTTTTTGGATAACAGTAGTAAAAACATAGAGACGTTGCATGGAACGTCTCTTTAGTATTTTTGCTTTTACACAGTTTATATCCTTTATATTTTTACTTTTTCTTACCTTTCTTTGCTGTAAAAATAGGTGTTGGTGGTGGGGTAAACCATTCGCAATTAAAAGTTTTATCAAGCAGTTTCTTGAGACTAATGACATCCTGCTTTTGTTTATTTAGCGTATCAATAAGTTCGCGAAAAACTTGAATATTAAATTTTGCCAGATCAAAGAATTGTTTTATTTTAGTTACAAAATCATCATCATTCAGAATTCTTAAAGCAGTTTCAGTTAATGAATTTCTGTTTGTCACTACATCAAAACTACCATTGATCATAAGAATGTAATGGGACTCTCGTAGACGAATCAAATCTTGAACTGCACTTTCCGAAAACTCTAATTTCATAGCAAAGGAGCCTTAGTTTCAGCCGCAGTTCCCCAAGTCTCCAACCATTTCATCACCTCTTCTCCTGATACCACGCGACTGGCTTCAATATCAGCTAAAGCTTCTTGAGTTTCTTCCAATATCCTTTGTTTAAGTTCTTCCTGCTCAATATACCGACGGAGAGCATCATTAATTATCCAACCTTTAGAACGCTTAGTACGGTTGGCAGTGATTTCAAGTTTCTCTTGTAAGTCATCATCAAGCCGAAAACTCGTGGTACTCATGAAATTACCTCAATAATGCACAACATTATATTGCATTATTTTTAATGTAATTCATTATTCATCAACTTTCAACCAGAGAAGTCATGAATAGTTCATTTCTCAGACTCCTTCTTTCTTTGCGTATTTGCGTGAGACTATTTCCCCTATAAATCCTCATGCAACGCCCCCAAATTGCGGATCTCCGGCCAAATCATCGCCGTCACAACCACCACCAAAATCGTACCTATTCCCCCACTAACCACAGAGAAAACAGGTCCAAATAAAGCCGCAACCGCGCCAGATTCAAAACCCCCAACTCATTGGGGTCATTTTTCATGGCTTAGTCTAAACTCCAGTTAATGACAATCCCCTCCCGTGGCAGAAACAAATCACTAAACTCACTCCTGGAAGGTCACTGCACTCATGTTCTTTCCTCTAGTATTGCCCCTATTCAACGCGAAAGACTGCAAGAGTGGCTAGAAATCAGCAAAGTATTGACATCATCCGCAGATGCTCAAGTTAGTAAAAATTTTCTCAAACAGGAGTATGAAAAGATAAAACGGCAAATATTAGCTAAACTGCAAACAAGTCATACTGGTTCATCCTTTGATATATCTGGATAATAAGTAAAGTTTTGTAAATAAAATTTCTTGATTAACGCAAATTATAGTTATATAAAATGGAAAGCTAAATTTAACTGCACTCTCGACATAATAAAAAGATGTCGACATCCTTGGTAGCAGGAGGAAGCAAACAACAAACGGCTCTATTCTTTGAGATATGAGCTTTTTGGGTAATTTTTGTATTCCACTAAATTAGTTTCAGCTATATACAATAGCATCTTCTACAAAATTGGTCTGGGCATTATTAGACTGAAATATGATTACTGAATTTACCTGTGTCAGATCCTGTGAGATCAAGAGTTAGGTGACTGGTAATCGAAGTTGACGCCCCAACATCCCCAGCTTTTTTCCGCTGGTGGAACCAAGCAAGAGAAGGAGGTCGCCCACTGCGACAAAAGCAAACCTACTCTATGCCATAGTGGAACCTGAATCTAATCCCCACTGATGCTTGAGAAGCTCTTTATAAGTTGCTTCCCTTACAACCATTTGTTCATAGAGTTTAACCAAAAACTCTTGTGCTTGTTCATGGCTCATGTTCTTGACCTGTGTAGCAAATGAACAAATGCTAAATTGCTGTTCCAAGGAAAGCTCTATTGGTTGATTCATAGTTAAAACCTCAAAAAACAACGCTTAACAGTGATATTGGTGACAGAAAAGCCAAGGGTGTGAGACTTGGGCTGATATTTGTTTTCAGCATTTGTTTTTCCTCTGTATTAAGAAAGATAACAATTGTTTGACAAATTGCCCAGTACCTTGCGGTTAATTTTTCTGTTTCTAAATCTTGCGTTTAAATCTAATGTTTTAAGCCCATGATTCCTGAAAGCAGGTTTTATGTAAATAGACTTATGGACCAATCAAGGATTTTTACAGTAGATTTATTTGAGCTTGATTGTTGATCCTTGCAGTTGGGACTAACAAGGGCGATAATTTCAAAATTTCAATTTTCTAAATAATAGATATCTCCGAGAATTACATAAGCATAACCTGAAACCCTTGGTAGGGACAATTCATGAATTGTCTCTACGTCTTTTTCGGAGAAGTCTAATGTAAATTTAGCCTCATCAGGTGAATTGAAAGGCTTAAAGATATTTTTAGCAATTTGCTAACATAAAAAATGCTCAAATTGAACAAAATGCTGAGTATATTTACTTTGTTGGTTTTTGGGCATTGGAAGATAGGGATATGGGAAGAATAGATAATTAGGGTTTGCTGAAAAAGTTATCTGTGAAAGACCAGTGACAGGTGACAGGTGACAGGTGACAGTTTCGTAAAGTTTTCATATTTATATGGCTAACGCCACGCTACGCTATCAGCAATCCCTAATTCCCTATTCCCTATTCCCTATTATGAATTTTCCTCAACAACTACAAGGACAACAGTAATGTTGTCGTGTCCACCTTCCTCTTTTGCTGCTTCAACCAAAGAGAAAGCAGCTTTATCCAATACGGGAAAATTGTCAAGGCAAGTTTTAATTTGGGGAGCGACGAGTTCTTCCGTGAGTCCATCACTACATAAAAGTAAGCGATCGCCAACCTGGATATCTAGTGGTTGTCCTTCAACCTGATGCAAGTCTTCACGTCCCAAGCAGCGAGATAAAACATGACGGAAGGGATGAACTCTAGCTTCTTCCTCAGTGATATCGCCTATTTTGATAGCTCTGGCCACCCAAGTATGATCCTCTGTGATTTGCTCTAATTGGGATTTCCGATAACGATATAATCTTGAATCGCCGATATGAGCGCACCAAGGTAAATCTGAATCACGAAAAACCACTACAACAGCAGTAGTCCCCATATCAGCACGTTCAGGATGATTTTGCTGATCCTGCAAAATTGCTTCATTAGCGAACAATAAAGCGTTTTTTAATAATTCTGGCGTAGATTCAGAAGATTGCCAATTTTTTTCTAAATATCCCCGAATTTCTTGGGTAGCAATGTGACTGGCCTGTTCTCCTCCTGCATGACCGCCCATACCGTCAGCAACTATAAAAAACCGTCCTTCCGGGTCTATATAGTAAGCATCTTGATTATTAGAACGAATAAGTCCTGGATCGGTCAAACCCACGAAGTTAAGTTTCATAAATTTGTGCAGCAATAATTAATACTTCTGATCATAACGGTCAAGGCGTGAAATTAGGCGGAGAAGTACAAGTGAAACTCCGGCAGCAATTAAACCTGCTACTGCTGCTAACCATACATAATGATTCACCAAAAGAATCGTAGCAGAAATTGTAAATCCACTGATGATCAAAGCATAACTCATTCCCATTTGAATACTAGTTTGTCGCCTTAACAGACGTTCTGTTTCTAGGGAACGAACCCGCAGACGAATATCACCCCGTTCTAGTTTATCCAGTGTATCTTCTAATCGACGTGGTAGACCTAAAGCAGTGCTACTGACTTGTACTGCTTGACGACTTAATTCATTCAAGAAACTATTCCCCTCTGAACCACTACTATTAGTCATAAGTTCCATTGCATAAGGCTGGGCAACTTCCATAAAATTAAATTCTGGGTCTAAACCCTTTCCCACCCCTTCCAGGGTAGAAAAAGCCCGCATGACAAAGGTAAAAGTTGCTGGAAATCTAAATGGTTGATTGTAAGCTATTTCATACAGGTCTTCGCTGATGGCGGCCACTGATTGAGATTCAAAAGGTTTATCCATGAAGTTATCCAGCATATACTGGACAGAACGCCGCACCGGACCCATGTCGTCTATTGGTGCGATCGCACCCAAATCAATCAGAGACTGTACCACGCGATCGCCATCTTTTTGAGCGATGCCAAACAAAGTTTCCATCAATCCTTCGCGGACATTGGATTTAATTGTTCCCATCATCCCGAAGTCGTAGAAAATCAAAGCACCATCGGCACTAACTGCCAAATTACCAGGGTGGGGATCAGCGTGGAAGAAACCGTTATTTAGTAATTGGTGTAAATATGCTTGAGCGCCATAACGAGCGATCGCTTTCCGATCCACACCCGCAGCTTCTAAAGCGTCATATTGACTCACTTTAATTCCGGGAACATATTCCAAAGTAATGACCCTAGAAGTAGCATAACGCCAATAAACCCTGGGTACTTTCACCCAGCTATAAGCGCGGAAATTGCGGCGAAAAGTATCAGCATTGCGCCCTTCATTTAGGTAATCAATTTCCTCCCAGAGAATGCGACAACATTCTTCATAAATACCCATCCAATCTCGTCCCCGTCCCCATTTAGGATGATTTTGGAAGTAGCGGGCAATACCTTTGAGAATTTGTAAATCTATTTCAAACAGCTTTTTGAGTCCCGGACGTTGCACCTTGACAACTACCGATTCTCCAGAATGTAACACAGCTTTGTGAACTTGTCCCAAACTAGCAGCAGCCAGGGGAACTGGTTCAAAACTGTGGAATAGTTCAGGAATTTTTTTACCTAACTCCTGCTCAATAATTGCCTCTACTTGTTCATAGCTAAAGGCTGGTACTCTATCCTGTAACTTAGATAACTCTTCCACGTATTCACTAGGAAAGATATCAGCACGGGTAGAGAACAGCTGACCAACTTTAATAAAAGTCGGTCCCAAATTTAAAAAGGTCTCTCTAATCCAGATAGCTTGGGCTTTACGTCTAGCAGCTTGTTTAGCTTCCGTTACACCCCCAGGATAACTCCAAGCTTTATTATACCGCCAAATTTTGAACATTAAAGTCAGAACAAAAGACCAAATATCCACAAAACGGCGTTTGCTAGAGTATTTTTCCCGATTCCAACGGTAAGCCTTACCTGAATAACCTTGTTCCATATTTTTTTCGTACCGTTGGGTATTCACGGAATCTCCACTAATAACAGACACTCTTCGTAATGGGTAATGGGTAATAGGTAATGGGTAATAAATGTTATTTTTCCCTGTTCCCCGTTCCCCGTTCCCTTTATCTATTTTGACGCACTGCGATATTTTTGTAATTCAGTGCGTAATAAAGCGATTTCTGCCCGCAATTCGTCAATTTCTGCTTGTAAGTCTGTTGAACCTACACCAGATGCACCGCTACCTTTGGTTGTTCCAGTTTCTGAGGCTTCGGCAGCCCGATTAGCTCGTGCTATGACTTCCTCTGTAAACTGGCGTAACTGTTCTCTGGCTTCAGCATCAAATTTACCCAGTTCGCTCAAAGCATCGGTCAAGGCGACTTCTACACGCTCATTAATTACTTCTGCTACTGCTCTGCCTACAAAAAAGGCTTGCACAAGAGGATTACTCATAAATTTTTGTAAAGTTGCTCCGCAAGAAAATTATAACTTGCATTCAGCATCAGGTGTTGACTATCATTCAGAATTTTATCAGTATTGGGACGCTAATGAATTTGTATAATTTTAGCTGGTAATCCCTCAAATACTGGAATTATTAAATAATTTTAATATCTAAATAATTATGAATACATACGTAAATATTTATTGCAATATATTTAATTTAATATTAACTATTTATTAGTTCAATTTAAATTAAGTAGAATAATTAAATTTAAATTGTCACAATCAGGATTTGTCAGAATCAGGATGTCCAGGATTAGAGGATTTACAGGATTAAATATTAAATATCAAAAATTAAACGCAGATGAACGCAGATGATTTTTAGATCATGATCAGAATTTCCTGGATTTAAGGATTTACATGATGTTGTTTTTCTCTGTGTTCTATGTGACTCTGTGGTTCGTTTTAAAAAATAGAATTTGTCAGAATCAGGATAACCAGGATTAAAGGATGTACAGGATGGTAATTGATTAATTTTTTGTTGGTGTTTAAGGTGGAATTTTTCAGAATTAGGTAACAGCACTTTTTCACATATAAATTACTAATTCAAATTACTAATTCAAATTACTAATTTTTAAATCAACATTAAATCAACATCCTGAAAATCCTCAAATCTTGGACATCCTGATTCTGGCAATATTAAAATTAACGAGGATAATGTTTAGCTAAAAATTCCCGCGCTTCAGATTCATCCTTAATGGTACCATCAAGAGTAGCAGTCAATAAATCATCCAAAATTTGTTTAAAAATCGGACTGGGTTTATACCCCAATTGTTTTAAATCATTGCCATTTAACAAAGGTTGGACATTTGCCAAATTAGTTAAATAATACCAGATTTTCCGTCTAACTTTGCGCGGACTTTTTAAAGCAACTAACATCAAAGTTGGTGCATCATATTTTTTCAATAAGTGGACAATTTGACTCGGTAATTCACAACTTGGTAATAATGAAATTACCTCTGTTTGCATTTCTGCTAATTTCTTTAATCTATTAATACTATCATCAGCTAATTGTAGATTTTTAGCTACCTTTGTTCTATATTGCGGTTCTAAATGGGCAATTAATAACTCTAAACGCATTTGCCAAGGATGTAAAAAAGGATGTAATATTTGTTGTTTTTCACAGCTTCGCAAATATATGATAATTAATTTTTCCAATAAACGTAATTCTTGTAAAATATCAATATCTAATTTTAGGGTAGAATGGATACATTGTAAAGCACCCAAATCATCTAATAATTGTAAAGCAGATTGCCAATAGGGAGCTTCAAGAATATGCTTTAATTCAGTTTTTAACCGAGTTTGTAAGGCAGGAGTTTTGACATTTTCTTGAGTTGTTCTGTCATAAACTCCGCTATTTATGGCATAGTTAATATACTCTTTTGTTCGCTGTTCAATGGCGAATCCAAACCGCACAGCAAAGCGAACTCCGCGATAAATACGAGTAGGATCTTCAATAAAACTGTTAGGGTGTAAAACTCTGATTTCCTTAGCTTGTAAATCTAATAAACCACCAAAAAAATCTAATAATTCACCGCTACGGGGAGATGTTAACCTTAATGCCATTGCATTAATTGTAAAATCTCTTCTATATAAATCTTGACGAATAGAACTAGCTTCAACTTCTGGGTTAGCTGCGGGATAAGGATAAAATTCTGTTCTTGAAGTGGCAATATCTACCCATAATGAATTTAATTCTGGGTGTTTATGCCATAATAAAGCAGCAGTTTGAAATGCACCATGAATTTCTAAACGTGCATTTTGATAAACTTCCTGCAATACTTTTGCTAGTTCCACACCTGCACCCACATCCGCTGCTTGATGAAAACCATCTACCACTAAATCAATATCATTAATCATTAATGTGCCAGTTTGTCCTTCTGCTAATAGTAAATCACGTACTGCACCACCTACTAAATAAAGATGCCAACCACGTTTTTCAGCTGCTTGAGATGCTATATTTAATAATTGCCAAAGTTGCGGCTTTAATTTAGCTTGTAATTGTGGTAATGTAATATTATTTTCGCTTTTTTGATCTATTTCTTCATCACTTATATCACTTTGATGCAGTTCCCTTAAAACATCAGTACGAGTGACAATACCAACGAGATTTTCATTTTCTAAAACTGGTAAACGTCCAATGTCATAAGTAACCATTAAATACTCAATTTGTGGTAGGGTAGCGTCTGGCGTAATGGTCTTTAAATTAGTGGTCATGTAACCTTTAACTGGTGCATGATTAAATCCGTGATGTAAAGCAATATCTAAATCACGTCGAGAGATAATACCCACTAATTTATCTTGATGATTGACAACAGATAAACCAGAATGTCCGTAACGCAGTAAAATTCTTTGAGCTTCAGCAATAGTGGTTTCTGGGCGAATAGTTCGCACAGGAGAAGACATTAAATCTCTGGCTGTGGGAGGATGGGGAATTTGTGATTTTAACCCTGCTAATAGTTGTTGTAAAATTGATTGTGAATCAGTGGTTCTAATATTGAAAGATGCAGCTTGAGAATGTCCACCACCATCGAAAGGTTGAAATAAAAGATTAAGATTGGTATGGGTAATTTGGCTTCTACCAATTACTGTTAATCTAACTTCTCCATCTTCTAAAAGATATTCATGGGCTAACAGTAAAGCATCTATTTCTGTTAATTCTACCAGTTCTGATGCTAAAGCTGATAAACCAGGTACAAAATTATCAGTTTTGAGAGTAACTCGTCCAATGGTATATCCCCGGAAACAAATATATTCTAAATTTTCCAAAGATTGAGTTAATAATTTTTGTAGTTGGGGAGATAAACCTGGATCTCGGTAAGTTGCAATTACAGATAAACTTGCCCCTTGCTGCATCAACCAAGCTAAAGCCAAAGCATCTCTGGGCGTAGACTGATCATAAGTTAAAGAACCTGTATCAACATGAATACCCAAAGCCATTACTGTTGCTTGAGCAGGATTAATAGAAATATGCTGTTTTTGTAATTCTTCCACCATTAAAGTGGTCGTTGCACCGACTTTATCAATATATAATTTTGTGGTGGGAATATTGCTATCTTGTGTTAAATGATGGTCATAAACTATGATTTCTTGAATATGCGGTAAATCTAACCATGCAGCAGCTTTTCCTAAGCGATCGCGCTGTTGAGTATCTACAACCATCAAAGAACGTATTTTTTCAGGATTTACAGAACGTCTTTCAATCAGTGAATATTCATCCCGATACAAAGCCAAAAAATCTCGTACCGGTGGATGAGATCCCCCAGTTAAGACAATCTTACTTCCTGGCTTGAGGCAAGTTAACCCCACAGCCGCCCCTAAAGCGTCAAAATCAGCAGTTGTGTGACAAAGAATTATATCCATGATAGGTGATTGGGGACTGGTGACTGGGGACTGGGGACAGAAAAGAGAGCAGGGGGAGGTTAATAACCCATTACCCATTACCCATTACCTCTTTCCTAATAACTGATCAACTGTTACAAAGCAGCTTTAAAATATTAATTGTTCAGAAGACCTAAATTAAATGGTTCACTGATCAGCCTAGTCTGTCTATCATATCGTGACAGTCTTGGTGAAAGTTACGATTTCGCTGTGTTGGGAAAAGTAAAAATGACCATAGTATTCCAATTTGCTTTAGTATCTCTCGTTCTGATGTCCTTCGTCCTGGTTATTGGTGTTCCTGTTGCTTACGCAACCCCTCAAAACTGGGTGGAATCTAAAAAGCTGCTGTGGGTTGGTTCTGGTGTTTGGATTGCTTTAGTGCTTTTAGTTGGTTTATTAAACTTTTTTGTGGTGTAGACAACGGCTGCACACAAGCGTTCACACATAACATAAAAACCAGAGGAGCAGAAAAGCTGAACTCACAGGAAAGGGAAGCAAAAATTTCTTTGTTCTTTTTCCGTGCTGATATTGCTTTCCTGCTCCTTTATTTCCATCCAGAAAAATGTATTGGCTAAGAAGTATAGTTATAAGAGGCAGTCATGGCAGTTTTTGAGGGCAACTTTACTCAAACAGAACCTTTAAAGTTTGCAATGGTGATCGGTCGATTCAATGATCTAGTTACCGTTAAGCTTTTAGAAGGATGTCAAGATTGCCTAAAACGTCACGGTATAGATCCTGACCCCCAAGGCAATCAAGTAGATTATGTATGGGTTCCAGGCAGTTTTGAAGTTCCTACCGTCGCTCGTCAGTTGGCACTCTCTCAACGTTATGATGCCATAATTTGCTTGGGTGCGGTAATTAAAGGACAAACACCCCATTTTGATTATGTATCTGCTGAAGTAGCCAAGGGTATTGCAGCAGCCAGCTTTCAAACTGGTGTACCTGTGATTTTTGGCATTTTGACCACAGATACCATGCAGCAAGCATTGGAAAGAGCAGGGATTAAAAGTAATCATGGCTGGGATTATGCCATGAATGCCATAGAAATGGCCAGTTTGATGCGTCAACTACGTTCCAACCTAGCAGAACCTTATGCCAGTAACGCTCAGTCTTTACCAGCATCAGTCCAAAAATTGGTACAGTCAGAAGTAGTTTAAAAGAGAGTTTGGGGAGATGGGGAGAAATATTTACCTCCTGACTCTTGACTTCTGCCTCCTGTACGGGCGAAGCATTCGGGTGATCAATTCTCGATTTTTCTCCAATATTTTTGTCCGAATGCTTCGCCCCTACGACTCCTGACTTCTCAAAAAAAAATTTCCAATAGGGGTTGACAAACCTAGATAAATCTGAAATACTAAGATTATGTTGAGGTCGCGGGTATAGCTCAGTGGTAGAGCGCAACCTTGCCAAGGTTGATGTCGCGCGTTCGAATCGCGTTACCCGCTTGTGTTGCTACGTAAGGGTTTTAGGGTTTTTTCCAGTTCCCTATCAAGCACCAATAAATCAATTTTACCCCAAAAATGCCCCAAAAAATAAAATCCAAAAAAAATCCCTAACTGTTGAGGTCAGGGATTTTTTTATTTTTAGCGCCTAGCGTCTAATAAACCAAGGATGTGATCTTGCCACTTCTTCTATTTTTTTCTCGATCTCAGGTGAGAACGTAGGCACTGGTGAGGGTGCTGTCTTTTCTTTTGTGACTGGTTTGTTACTACCATTGAACCAAGGATGAGTTTTTTCTATTTCAGCTAACTTGTTCTCTATATCTTGTTCAATCATGGCGATTACTCGGTAAACTGCTATAAGTATAACAAATAAATTTAATATAGTCAATGGTTATATGTGGGTTATGCTGCTAGTTGATGGATATGTTTTTGGGGCAAATTTGGGGTAATTTTTGGGGCGTTTTTTGGGGGGATCTCTTCCAGTTCCCTGACTAGTATATCTATCTCTTGTTTGTTAGCATCGGCTAAATAGTTGTACAGTTCGCTGCTGTTTTTTAAATTTAAGTTTTTAGCGATTATTGCACGTTCGCCTAGTGTTAGTAAGGTTAGTCTTGTTTCTAATTCTTCTTTTATAGGATTTAGTTGGGTATCGTGCGCGTTGTCGTCTGCATTTTGGGGCTGCAAGTGTTTAAGCGAATCTGTAGCTTGTGTAAGATGAGCGTCGCTTGCAGCCGGATCAGCAGTGGTTATGGCGCTATCGGTGTCAACTGGATTAGCAGTTTCGGCTATATGGTTGTCAAGTTCGGTTTTGATCGCGCCAATAACGTCATCATGGCTAGTTCCTGATAGTTCGCTGGTCTGATTAATTAATTTAGCTGCTTTATCAATATTTTTTTTTATTGTTTTTTGTTTCTTTTCTAATTCTTTTTTAGCTTGTTTAGCGGCTAATAATTCAGCTTTTATCTCTTCTATTTTTTGGTTAGCTTCGGCAATTGCTAGTTCTAATTCTTGCAAGTTCATCATTAGCACCTTGTTTAAGTTTGTTCCCATAGTATAACAAGGTATCTTGTTATTTTTAGGTTATTTTTCTTTAGGTTATATTTAAATATTTTATGGTTTTTTGGGGGGGATCTGTCTAGGGAGGAATAGACAGAATCTGTATATAGTAAGGGTTTTGGATTCTGTCTGGTTTTTTTGATCTGTCTATTTGGGACTATGTTTGATTAGTTAAACTAATCTGAGTTCACTATGAATATTTCATCTAGCTTGCAGTCAAGAATTTTGCACAATGGACTTAATAATGAAACTTGGATTCTGGATGATTTATTGTTTTCTAGCCGCTTGATTGTCGGAATAGAAACTTGGCAAAACTCGGCTATAGCTTCTTGGGTGAGATTTTTATCTTTTCTAAGTTCCTTGACTCTATTTTTCATGGTTTTTGTATGTAAAACTACCTTATATATATAGCATATTGTTGTTGTTAGGTTTACAGTTTGCAGACATAAGTAAATATTGTTGAAACAACTTAACACAATGGTTTTACAATAAACAATCTAAATAATAGAAAGTAGCTGTATCCTAAATTTATGTGTTACATTGTAATCATGAGTCAGAAATAAATGATTTATAGCTTGTTTATCAGATAGAAATTGATTGTGAATCGAGTAACCTAACTGCTTATAAATACTAGGTTTTAGCGTATTACATCAATCACTTTTGATAAAAATAGCAAGTTTATTGTTCGATTCCTGATTTTGATGTTTGAAAACCAGATGATTGTCATATTATGAAAACCGCAAAAACTGGACTAGCTAAGGATTCTCCTCCTTTTTTTACTGATTTACCTATTAACAAAACCAATTTAGCTAAGGAGTTGGGAATTGCAAGATCAACGCTGTATTTATGGTCACGAATTGCCTACTTTCGAGTTCCTGGATTCAAGGAAGCGTATCCTACTAAAGCTAATGGAAATATTGACAAGCAAGCTCCTTTATCTCCTTATCAATGTTGGGTGATTAGCTTGATCGGCAGGTTGTTTAAGATTTACGAAACCAGTGAGAGGGTAGCGCAATATATAAGCAAAAATCCTGATGATTTTTCAGTCTATAAGTTTAAAGCTGCTGTCGCAAAAATGTATTAACTAATTAGGAGCGAGAAAAGATGACTAACATTTCTATCAAAGAAATATCTAAGCAACTAAGCATTGATGAGGACGTGATTCGGTTTGCTTTAGCGGATCGCTATCCTGACAACTACGAGTCGATCAAAGATATTCCACTGAGCGAATATGAGGTGATTGTTGAAAGTTTAAAATTGGCTGCTAGTCAGGGAATTAAGAAATTAACAGGGACTAGTTTTGAAGATTGTGCGATCGCACAAATGGGCGAATCAGCAGGTTTAACTAACGAAACTAAGGAGCAAATTTACAATGGATGTATTAATTCTCTTAGTGATTTTTATGGTAGTTACCATTTATCAATTCTACAGATAAATGAAGCCCTTGCTTATGTTTCAGCGCAAAAAACGGTAAATGACTTTGTAACGATTCACTCTGAAACAGTTAGGAACGGGTTAGAAACTTACTTAGATGATTTTGCGAATCAAGCGAGTGAAGCGGCTCAACTGGTTATGGCTAGTGATGCTAATGAGTTTTTAGCTGCTAGAGGAATTAACTCACAAGGTAAAAAAAAGTCAGTGGCGACAATGAAGGCTATGGAAACGTCGAAGGCAATATTTTCACTAATGAAAAGTTAAATTTCCTTAGCTATAAGGTAGCTTTGATCGACTCACGCTACCTTATGGCACTTTCATTCATTAGATCAGAGAGAGAGAAAAAAATCATGATCGAATTATGCACATATACCGGAATTGCGACATTAAGTTTATTGTTTGGGTTAGCTGCTGCTATTAATCCTTTAGGGGCGGGTTTAATTGGTTTGGGAGTTTATTCTTATGCAACACAAAAAAGATAATTTAGCAGCGGCAACTAGGGAATATAAAGCGGTTTTGATCAAGCCTTATCTGGTTTTGATTTTGGTTTTTGTTCCTTGTTTTTTAGGCAACTATTTGGGTCATTCGATGAGGAATTATTATGAGGTTTATTTTGCAAACAACCACAAATAAAAAAACCAGATCGCTCGCTGATCCGGTCAATAAAGGTAGAACGATAATTTTTTTAAGGATGTTATACCTATGATAGCGAATAAAACGGATATTGTCAAATCAGCTACTGCTAATTTGAGTAGTGAAACTAGGGTAAATTCTCCGGTTGATCATCGTCAGCAATACGATGATAAGCAAGCTTATAAATCTATTGTTGCTAAGGACTATACTAGTGATTTTTTAGTAGGAATTGGGCAAACTGCTTTTTTGGCAGGTTGCCAAGTTGTTACTAGTCAGTATTTACTATCTATTGGGGTAGTTGGTTTGTTCCCTGTTATGGTTTCTTTAGTTCCGGTTTTAGGATCTGGACTTGTGACGTTGACTAATTTTAGTTTTGATCATTCCAGGGAACGGGAACGGGAACGGGAACGGGTGAGGGTGGAAATAGAGGATAAATATAAAGCGCCTATTCAGATTTTAAGGACATTAGCCTTGTCAGCTAACGCCGGAAAGATATCTTTTGATTTACATCAGATTGATACATTAGCTAAAAATAGTTTTGACTTGGTTATTAAGCAAGAGCGAGAATATCGCAATTTACCAGAGCCACAAGCTAATAATTTCTTTGTGGTGTTTTTAGCGTTGTTTTTGGTTTTCTTTGGAGCGATCGCGCTAAGGAAAAAATAGGCACGGTTCTATTTTGGGCGTTTTTGGTTAATTTCTTCCTTTATCTCTGGTTTTTGAGGGTTATCCGTTTTAGAACCTTTACCTCTATTTTGGCTATTTTTGGCTAATTTCTTCCTTTATCTCTGGTTTTTGAGGGTTATCCGTTTCTAACCCGAACCTCTAGATATATAACTCTTGCTTATAGCTCCCCTGCTCCTCTGGTAACTTTGCCCCAGGCTGAAACTTATGTATAGTAAGGCTTTAAGCCTGGGTCAAGCTACATTAAGAAAACTTATCAATTGGGTGTTGTATAAGTTTTGGTTATGTTGTTTAGTTCCTCCGGGGAGTTTTCATTAATCCTCAATAATGCAGTCTAGGCAAGGGTTTCCCGTTCCTCACGGTTTGATAAAACTAACTTGGCGCTAGTTAAGGAAATCTTATGTATTCGCCGCTATACCGAATTGCAGGGCGGGTTTTCAGTTCGACATGGAGTAAGGTGCAAAATGTCGAAGTGCTTATATAGTAAGGGTTTTCAGTTCGACAAGGGTTTTCGTTCGACACGAATTAATAAGTGTTTTGGATTGATGCTTAATTAGTTAATATTCCTCAAAATGCTTGCTATATAAGGCTTTGTCGAACGGTACGGGTTACTTTACTTGATTAGTAAAACTTATTAATTAATCAATTGATAAGTTTAGGTTATAGCTAATAACGATACCAGGATGGCTCAAAGTCCTTAATATGACTGGGTTACAGCGTTAAATACGCTGATTGTTGGATGTATTAAAACTTATGAATCAACTAAGGAGCTAGAAAAATGAACAAGCAAAGAAGCTATGAAACGTTAAATCTGGAATTTGCAAGCTACGGGTTAGGAGCGATTTCAATAACGTTAGCTTTACTTGCATCAATAGGATCAGGAATAGGTAAGAGAGAGGTTTGTTTTAGTCCCAAGGGCGAAAGTTGCAAATTAACAAAGATAGCTACCATACCCGATCCTTATTTTGTGGCTAATCAACATAAATCATCAAATCCTGATTTTAATAGCTATGCTTTTTTATCGAGTGATAATTTGACAACAGTTAGGAGAATTAAAGCAGATAATCCTAACAAGTTTAATCTGGGAATTGGTGCTATGTTGTTTGGTGGTTTGACTGTAGGTACGGCTGCAAAATTAAGAGAAAGTTTGAATTATACCAGACCTCATTATTTGAGTAGTTTGGAACTTAATAATCATATTGCTGGATCTAACTTAGCAGCTGATAAGCAACTAGTGGATTATTCGGCGAATGAGTTGCTTAAACATTTGAAACCTATTAAGTCTAGTGAGGCTAAACTGGAATTTTTAAGAAATATTAGCCCGGTGCAAATTAATCTTTTATTGATGAGTATGGGTAGGGATGATTATCGCGATTGGGGTTATTTGCTGGATGGTGGTAAGTCATTTGATAAGTATGGAAGTTGGGCGATCGCACAATCGCAAGAATCAACACAAACTACAGAGTTAACGCTAGAAGATAATTCAACTGACTGGGTTAAGTCTTTTCTATCAACTACTTGTTTAATTTGGGGAAATCAGGGTAGTGGTAAATCTTGGTTAGCAAGATACTTGTTAAGAGAAAAATCCAATATGGGTTATCAAATTGTAGTGCTAGATCCGAACTCTAATGCTTATGAATGGCAGGGTGTGAGGCTTATTAATACTCATCATGAGATTGAAAACTATATGAGGGAATATGTTGAGGAGGTTATGGGAAGATATGAGGATTTTGGAAGATCAAATATATCTGAGGAGGAATGGCGGGCTAATTTATGGAAACAGGGTAAAGCTGTATCCGTGTTATGTGAGGAGGTCAGCACGTATGCTGACTTTATTGATGACAAGGAACTCATTGGTAAGTTTTTTAAAGTGGCATTAACACTTTCTAGGAAACAAGAATTACCTGTTATTTTTGTTGCCCACAATAATACACAATCTTGTTTAGGTAATATTAAAGGACTGGCTAATTTAATAGAACGAAGTCAGCAGATACAGCCATTAGCTACGACTAACCCACAAACTAAGCAACCTATGTCGTCAGGTACAGCACTTTTGAAAATAGAAAATAGCAACGATTGGGTTAAGGTTGCGTTGCCAAAAATTAGTGAAAAGATTCGAGTTTTTGGGGATTTGTTCCCTTCGACACTTCGGCTTCGCTCAGTGCAAGCTTCGCTCAGGGAACGGGAACGGGAACGATTGGAAGAGTTATATAGCCAAAATGTTGAGTTAAGTAACAATGCTAAAAACCTACTAGATTACCTAAATAGGACTAATAAAAAGCTAATTACAGCAGCGTATATTCAGCCGAACTTTAAAGTTAATGGCAGTCGCTTTAGTGCTGATCAGATTAGGGCATGGTTAAAAGAGTTAGCTGATGCTGGCTATGGTGAGTGGGATGGGAATGTTC
This sequence comes from Sphaerospermopsis kisseleviana CS-549, assembly GCF_028329225.1. Taxonomy (NCBI): domain Bacteria; kingdom Bacillati; phylum Cyanobacteriota; class Cyanophyceae; order Nostocales; family Aphanizomenonaceae; genus Sphaerospermopsis; species Sphaerospermopsis kisseleviana. The sequence continues at coordinate 38,270 of NZ_JAQMTI010000256.1, forward strand.
TAAAGCTGCAAGGTTGATCAGTTAGGGGTACGTTCGCCGTACTCCTTTTAAGTATTTTATTTAATTTTTCAGGTAACTTTTGTGTACATCGGTGATATTTCCTCATAATATATTAATAAGTTAAGGGTGAGTGAGGTTTTAGCAAGTTTTTGGGAGGAAACCTAATAAAGAATAGGGAGGGGTTGGTTAGAAGTCCCCACAAAAATCCCCACAAAAAACACCCTTTAAATGTCTTTAGCTAGTTTCAACAACAGAATCATCGTTAACTACTTTCAACAGTCCTTAAATTGGGTTTTAAAGGACGATTGGGGGAACTCCTTATAGTTCCCTGATTTAGCCCTGGTAAAATCCTTAAAATTGCTGAAACCTTTACAGCATAAGGTTTTTAAGGTTTGCTACTTAAACATCTTAGTAAGATATTTATCCTAAAAAATTGTAAGTATAGCAGCTACTGAGTTTTTTAAGCTACTAAAATTTTGTAAGTGATTTTTGATTAATTTGGTAGATTAATTTGTATTAATAAAAACATCTTTTTTTTGATGTTTAACTAAAATCCTTGCAGTGTAAGGTTTCCAAGGTTTACTACATAGGTTACTTAGTCAGGCAACTTACAATTTAAATTGTAAGTGCAGTATACGGATAGTGTCGTAAAATTTAAGTAGTTTGTTTTATACCTCTTAAATTGTAAGTAGTGATTGGGAACTGTTTTTTTATCGTCTAGGCTTCGGCCAGGCTCAAACCTTTACAGCATAAAGCTTTGAGGCTATTTTTAAGTACAGATTTCGGACAGGTATAAAAAATAACCCGGCTAAGTGTCGGGTTATCTGCTATTCCTTACCTAGTTGATTAGACTAATGATAGTCCATAGCTTATTAGTTTGTTTGGGAATTGCGATCGCAATTTAGCATATATGTTCACATCGAAAATTAAGCTCTCATCGTTGACGGAATATATTTTGATTAGGGTTTGGTAAGTTTTTTTTGAGGTTGGTAAATAACAACATTCGTAGCCTTTAGCTAAGGACATATTAATATACTCATTGTCCGTTATTTTTATGAAGTTTTTATCCTTAGCTAGTTGGTTTTTGATGGTTGCGATTTGGGCGTTATCTGTGTTGATTGGTTGGGCAAATTCTAACCAGCCGCGCTGGATGTTTATTTGGTTTTTTTGGTTATCAATTAACAATCTGAATGCCCATGATTTTATGGTTTCAATTATTATTTCTGTTTTCATTATTGCAACATCCTTGTTTTGTAATATATTTGTATTATAGCAGTTATTTTGTTATAGTTGCGATTGGTTTGGGTTTGTTTGTGATGGTTTGGGCGAAGCATTTGGAAGTTTATTTGTCGATCATTCTGTTAAGTTATCGTCCAAATGCTTCGCCCCTACACCCTACGAATAGGTTTTTATGTGTGTTTATTTATATTATTAGTTTTTTTGGTATAATAAGATAAAAGTGATTGGTTAAAAAAATGAAACTAGTTAACACGTTAAGGCAATTTATTGAGACAACAGATCAACGACGATTAGCTGAATATGTCAGGTTGCACGGCACGGGTAAGGGTTATTCTCAATTTACCGCGTATAGGTTAGGTAAAGAAACAAAGATAAGTCTAAACACTATATATAAGTTTTTAAATAATCCAGATGAGATACCTAGCAGCGTCAATTTAAAAAAAATATGTGAAACTTATTTGATACAGCCTAACGAGATCGTCGCGTTAGTCGATAAATAGCTGATTTTTGATGATAGATCGTTATATTTGCAATGGCTGGAATCCTTACGCTATAAGGGTTCTACTTTAGTGCTTGACATTAGATAATGTTCTCTTATTGATACAGTTTAGAACGGCTTTTTTCAATAAGTTATCGGTATGTCTGCACTACGGGAATAGAACATAATTGGACTTAAAATAGTGAGTAGGTAGGGCGAAGTTGAGTAATTTTTTGAGGATAATCTTATGATCGTTAATCCTGTTAATATTCCGGCTAATGTCGATATTGCTAAATTGCCTAGTGCTGCTAGGGAGTTGGCAAGATATAGGACAAGTCACAAGTTTAGTAAAAAAGATGTGAGGGGTAGGGAGTGCGATCGCATAATTTATAAGTATGTTGAGGGTATTGTCATAAGGTGGAATGACCTTGTTATAGATCCGGTTAAAGGTAAAGCTATCAAGGATATTCGACAATATCAACTCAAACCGGGTACGTTGCACGATGAGAGTATTTTTAGTTCCCTCACTTTCGATAGTTTGTTGTTTAGAAAGTATGACTGGACTATAACAAAATTCTTTAGTCCTTATAGAATTGATGATGTTAGGAACTTTGCAGCTAATAAAGCGATCATCGTCACTGAAGGCGAGAAAGATTGTGAAAGTTTGCGTCAAAAGGGATTAGCCGCGTCTACATTTATGGCGAAGTGTTGGGCGTTAGATGGATTAAAGCATAACATTAAACTCCTCAAAGATAACGGCATATCGTTGCTAGTTTTTTGGATGGATGATGATTTGGAGGGGATTAAAAAAGCAGCTAAGGTTAGGGTAGCTAGTGCAATTGTCGGTGTACCTTGTTTAATTTTAAAACCCAGATTATTCTGGCGCGATCTGCCCAGATGGGAATGGAAAACCGTTAATTGCAAGCAAGAAAAAAACGGATCTGGTTTTGGCGCTGCTGATTATTTTCAGAATCATAATATTGATGAGTTTTTAGCTGCTATTGATAAGCAACACAATCAAGCTATTTTTGATCAGCAACTAGGGAAGATTAGGCCAATTCAATATGAGGAGGAGGGTAGCAAAAAATTAACACCTAATAAAGTAGCAATTCCCCAAATAACTATCAATAAAGAGTTGGTTTTGTCTGCTAAAAAAACTAATTTTGATTTATTGGATTTTGTCTGGAAACAAGACAGAGATTTGATTGAGTCAGGTTCTATTTCAGGGACTAGGTACAGTGCATATAAGGTACTATGTCACTCTCTTGCCAAGACTTACAACTACTTAATCAGCTTAGGACTTGCAACTAAAAATACACCTTTTGATTTATTAACTATTTGGGCGAAAAATTCGAGATTATCCCCTAGTGATGATTCCTATCTTGCTGCATTTAATATGTTGGCTAGTGTAGGATCTGAAACTTTAGATCCTAATAATTCCCTGGATAAATTAACTATTGAGAAAGTTGGTAAAACATTAGCTTTTTACTGCAAGAGAGAAAAAATTAATAATCCTTTAGAAACAGCTGATCAGCCTAAATTAGATACGACTAACTCTAATTTAAGGTTCTCTGATCTATCAAAATCTACTTACCTAAATTGGACTAGGTTTAGTGAATCTTGTGAACCGTTAACTATTGTTTTTGGGAATGTGGCGTTATTGCCGGGTATTCCGATGATCGCTATTCCCGACATTAAACAAACAAACCAAGAGTATATCAACTATGATTTAAGGGAGGGTTTGAAACCTTATATTGGGAACAAGCGAGAAATTAGCATCGACACAAAAAACGCTAAACAATGGGCTAAATCTGATTTTGTGAATTTAGTTAAGTTTGTTACTGCAAATAACGGTTCTAAAAACAAGGTTAGTGATTGTCAGTTGACTATTGACGGTCAAGATATGTTTGACTTCTTAGCAGATGATTTGATTGATAATCAGCTAAGTTTGAATAATCTTGATATATGCTTTGATGATCGGAATGTTGATGTTGATCATCTAATAGCTGAAATCGAAAAAAGACAATCTAAAAACATATATTTTGAGGCACCGCACGGACTGGGTAAAACCACTTTTAGTACAGCTTTGAGCGCCTATTTTTGGGAACTTTTTAATATTGCAACTGTAGTAGTAACGCCTACAATATCATTAAGAAAAAATTGTGGTGTTGGGTATAAATTACCCCAAGTCGATGAGAGTTTTTGGATACATCAAAATCCTAAAATTTTTAGAGGTTGCGTGACTTGTTTGGACAGTTTGTTTACAAGAGTAATGCCACTTTTGGAGGAACACGATATTAAATATATTTTGGTTTTTGATGAGTGTAGCAAGAATATTAGTCATTTGCATACAGGTGATACCCACATTAAAAAAGATAGGGCGCTACATTTATCGAAAGTTGAAAAGTTGTTAAATAGCAGCGAGTTGAATGTATTTCTCGATGCTGATATTTATCAATCGGTTGTTAATTATGTGCAGCGATCCGCGCCTAGAAATAGCTTAAAAATTGGCACTGGTTTCAAATTTAATAGAGAGTTCGTTTTATGGAATGGTGCTAGTCCCAAAGATATGCTAAAAGCTGTCCATTTGATCCGATTGAATGAACCTAACGCAACAATTAATGTTAATTCTCAGAGCGCAAAATTTGACGCAACGTACACCCCTAAAAATATAGCTAATGCATTGATGGATATGGGTATTTGGTTTGAAGACATTATTGTGCATGATGGGGAAAATTTAGAACCGGATCATCCTGGTTTTGATATATTGTCAAAACCTAAGCATATCCAAGAAGCGTATTTTTCAAAGTTTTGTAAGGGGAAAATTGTAATAACAAATCAAAATTTCTTTTCTAGCGGGGTGAGTGTTGCGTCACACTGTTTTGATTATCAATTTAATATTTTCTATAATCAAGGTTTGCCAACAGACGCGTTACAGATCCCGTTAAGGCTACGCGACAAACAAGGATTGCAGCGCCATATATGGGTAGCTAATGCCGTTTTAGGATCTAGCACATTAACAGGCTACACTCCTAAACAAGTTGAGGAGCAACTTAACCTAAAAATTCAATATTTTGATAAAGGCTATGAACGTTTAAGAGGTTATTATAATCCTGCTGATTTGGTTAGGAGTGCTTTATCAAGCCAATATATGTATGAGATGATAGCTCTTGAATCAAACCTAAAGATCGGATCTATGTTTAGGCGTGCAGTCTTGAGATTAATGCAACATAAGCAAAATTGGACTTTATTGGAGGCTGATAAATGGATGGAAGAATATAAATCTGGTGTTCATAAGGAAACTATTGATAGGGTGTATAACCCAAAAACGGAAATAGGACAAATGGACTTATATAGCGCGATCAAGAAGTCGCAAGTTGAAACTGTAGAGGGTAAGAATAGCGAAGTTGCGATCGCTCAATTAATTTCAGATGACGACTATAAAAAGCTAATTAATCAAAATCAGAAATTTAGTAGGGATGAGGAAATATTGCTTGATCGGTATCAGTTTAATAAAGCTTGTTTAGGGGTAATTCCCAACCCAAATAAGGATGATATTCAACTATGGCGTGATGGTTTTTGGAGGAAACTAAAATCAGAATTTTCTTTGTTGATCGATAGATTTTGGTTTACCAGAATTGAGGAATCAATCAAGTTAGAAAAGTCGATCAAGAATAAACACTTTTTTGATTTCGATTGGGTTAAAAAATCTGATCTTCCAAGATCAGTTTATTTACGTGAATTGGGACTAGATTTGCTGATACGCGAGAAATATTGGCTTGAAGCTGGATCGTTAAAATTTGAATCATCAAAGTTTGTTAAGTCGCCTAACCAAGAATTTACTAAAGAAATTGATGTTAATGGCGCAAAATTAACCGTTAATTTGACAGGAACTAGACTTGATTTAAGTAAAGGATCTTTGTTACAGTCAATAGCTGAAAAAATAGCTAATGAACCCTTAAAAGCGAAGAATTTACTAGGTTTCAAACCTGAGAAAACTACTTTAGCTATTATTCGGCAGGTGCTGGATATCTTCGGCTATAAGATCGAAACTATTGGGAATGGTAAAGCCACAAAATACGTGTTAGTTAGGGAGAATAATCAGGCACTTAGAAACCTTTACCACGAAACAATGCGTAAATTGATTGGTTTGTCTGCATTCAGCGAAAATAACCCTTACTCGGAATTTATTGATGAGTTGGCAATCGCAAACAATGAACCAATAACGTTAGATGCTAAGGCTATAAAAGCAGCAGTTCCCCAAGTCGATATCAAATCTCAATTCAATCTTGCTGATTTAGTTGATATAGGTCAAGCTGCTTTAGAGGGTGAGGTTAGTTTTAAGCTTGTTCCGTCATTTCCTTAGCTAATTTATAGGGGCTAGTCCCCTATACTCGACACAATTTAAGGTTGTAATTTTGTTTTTTAGTTTTATTGAAACTGTTTCAAAATCTGGAAATAAAGCTATTAGTTTTGATTGATTCCTCATTAAGTTTTTGTATTCTTGTTCGTTAGGGCATTGAATAACCGCATGGTTTCTTTTGACACGAATAGCGCAATTATCTAGCATTTTTTCCACCTAATACGTACATAATTACATTATAATGTAAGTAATTTAGACTTGATTTGTCGTAATTTAAGGAACTTATAAAAATGCCTAGATCATCGTGCCAAGAAAAGAAAACCGCTTTTAGTCTTTGGGCAAATGGACATTCGCTTAAATATGTTAGGAAGCAATTAAGTGGCATAATCACTGATAAGACTATATACAGATGGTTTACCGAGTTTAAGCACGAAAATCCAGATTATAGAGAGAGATTAGATGATTATGATATTGAGTTGAGTTCTAACAAAATAATAGAAACCCATAGTGATTGGCTGGATCGCGCTATTAAGACAAGTGAGGAAATAGCAGCGCAAAATAGGGAGATCCGGTTAAGGTTGCAAGATAAGTTATTGATTGAGTTAGATAAAGAATACAAGGATATAAATTTTAAAAATGTTGGTATCTTGGTTAGCTCACTGTGCAATATCCAGAAAAATGAATTTATTGTTAATGGACTTCATTTGTTAGATGTAAATCGCGCGGTTTCAATTCTTGATTCGCAAGGTTATGAGGTGATTGAGAAAAGTTAATAAAAAAAATCAGCACTAGTTTTTAGTGCTGTACTTTTTTTAGATTGTTATGAATGGTGTTGTTATGGGTAGAACCGACTTCATAGCCATTATTTTATGAGCCTCCTCAAATAATTCGTTATCTTGGCGCGATCTTTCGTAATAAGGTTTAGTTTTTTCTTTTAAGTGAACATCTGCTAATTTTTTGGCGAGTGGGGACGGTATACCTAAAGTTTCGTAATCCTTGATTATCCCGTTATATTCGTGATTATTCATTGTTTTTTGGGTTTTTTGTGGGGACTTAATTTAGATTTTAACACTCTATTTTTATGCAGCAAAATATTATAGAAACTTTGTTTAAGGTGCTGCTGCAATTCAGCTAGTTCAGGATCTGGTTCTAATTGCAATTCTGGGAACTCTATTTTAATGTCGAAGTAATCGGTTTCCATAATTTGTGTAGTGAGGATTTTTTTTTGATTATAGCGATCGCACAAACTACTTACATTTTATGAGGTATAAAACAAACTACTTAAATTTTATAACACAATCCGTATACTGTGCTTAGAAATTAAATTGTAAGTTACCTGACTAAGTATATTAAGTAGTAAATACTGGAATCCTTACACTGTAAGGGTTTTAGTTAAACACGGGAAAATCTCTAATTTTATTTATACAAACTAATCTACCAAATTAGTTAAAATTCACTTACAAAATTTTTGTATTTTAAAAAACTCAGTAGCGGCTATACTTACAGTTTTTTAGGATAAATAAATAACTAAGATGTTTAAGTAGTGAACCTTGTAATCCTTACGGCATAAGGTTTTTAGGGATTTTAAGGATTTTAATAGGGTGAAACTAGGGAACTATAAGGTATTTTCTAACTTCGCCCCTAATTTGGATTTTAAGGACTGTTGAAAGTAGCTAATGATGATTCTGTTATTAGGACTAGGTAAAGTTGTTTAGAGGGTGTTTTTGGCGGGTTTTGGGGAATGGGTTTTAAACAAGCCCTCCCTATTCTTTAATTAGTTCCCCCCCAAAAACTTGCTAATTCCTCACTCACCCTTAACTTATTAATATATTATGGGGAAATGTCACCGATAGTTTTCTAGAATACCTAAAAACGTAAATAAAATACTTAGGCGGGGATTTTACCGTTACGCCAAATAGCATAACGCTTGATATGACTAGCAAAAATATAGAGGGGGATTATGTGCGATCGCTCTAAAGCTGCTATTTTTCCTAGTTTGAATACCGAATAATTCGGCATTATGATTCTGTATCAATCTGATACAAAAGTGGATATGGGGAATCCCGTAACTGGCTTGTTGTAAGGGTTTCAGCCATTTTTAAGGAGTTCGTTATTATCGTAACCCTGCCGAATTTGTCGGTGGGACTGGAAACCCTTACTGGGTATAGGTTTCAGCCATTTTACCGCGATCAAAAGTGGGATTAACTTGCTTGATATTTGCTAGTTTTCATTAACGGTAATGCAAACTGACCTTAAAAAAAAACCTACTCGGTATATGAGTAGGTGACGTACAAAGTAAGGAATAGGACTAGATTTCTGGAAGTTCGATTGAGTCGTTACTTGCAAGATAGAACTTCATAATTGTTTCAGGTGTGTTCCCACAAATAGTCGCTATGGTTTTGATGTCAATTCCGTCCCTGACTAGCCAAGTGATAAAGGAGTGGCGAAGATCATAAAAGTTTAATTCTTTGCTGATTACTTTAGACAAGGCTAAATTTTTTACGATAGGTTGCCAATACCGTCGATTAAAATTAGCAAGATCAAGGTATAGTCCAGAGTAGCTAGGAAATACTAGATTTTTATCATTAGGGATTTTTGGCAGGTTTTTGATAAAGTCAATCATTCCCCTATTGCAAGGAAATATCCTAGCTGCTATTCCGTTTTTAGTTCCTTGCAGTAGCTGTCCAGTGACAAAACGCTTGTTAAAAATTATCTGCATTTTGTCGCCATTTATTTTGATATCTTCCCAAGTCAGTGCGATCGCTTCGCTAGGCCGGCAACCGGTTCTAATTCTAAACTCGACAAAATTGGCATAATATTCGCTGCTGTATGCGCTTGCGTCACTGTCGTATCTACCGGATCTGAATGCAGCTAGTATTATCTTGGCTTCGGACTTTGTGTATATTTGGATGTTGCGATCATCAATTTCTAACAGTGGAATTAATGCGGCTATGGTGTTGCTTGCTTTAGTTTTACCTAGCTTGATTGATAGGTTTACAGCGCTCCTAAGTGTCCTTAAACTCGGTTCTAAATATCCATCTGACAGATTTTGCGATCTTAACCATGCAAGTAATTTATCTGCGTTAGCTAGATTTAAGCACTCTTTGGGGCATTTTAATAGCCATTTGTCGATAGGTTGCCACTTTGCGCGGATCGTCGATTTAGGTGTATCTGGTTTGAGTGCTTTATAATTCTCCCAGATTTCCTTTAAATCGGGTTCATTATTTATTGGTAGTGTTGCGATTTCTGTAAGCTTAGGATCAGTTTTTTTAGCTAACCCGTATTTGATCAGGGACGGATCAAAACACCCTCTAAAAAAGTCTGTTTCGATCTCTTGTGCTATTTTAATCGTTGCTTTGAGTCCCTGTTTTGTTAACGGGAATGTATATTTTTCAAAGCTTATTTCTCTTGATCGCGCACGCAACCTTAACCTATGGTTGCCATTTTTATCTTGTTTAGTGCTGATGGTGACTATTTCCAGTTCGTTGTTAGCACGTTTAACCGCGTCTAATAAATCAGTGATGTTTTTTAAATCTTGCATTATGTCCTACCTAACTACCAGTAAAAATCTGGTGATTGGTAGGGTTAGGAATTGCCCCAAAATTGCCCCAAAAATAATAGCAAGTGAGGTGCGACTAACGGAATTACAAGGGTTATCGGGTATGGTTTACCCTTGCCAAGGTTGATGTCGCGCGTTCGAATCGCGTTACCCGCTCTGAAAAAAATAATATCAAATAATCAACCAACAAAATCATTAGGTCTGGGAAATCATGATTAGATTTTCAGACCTAAAATTTTTAATTGTATAAACTCCTGCCTTCTGCCTCCTGCTTCCTATTTTGTCTAATTGAAAATAGCGGCTACAATGCTTGCAGAAATATACTAGAAATAATGCTAAGTGTGGGGATGTTGACCAAAAAGTAATTTTTGGCATTCCCACCCAAAACCGTTAACAAAAACTCGCTCAAGTTATTTAGACTGCTTGTGCCATCTCAAAAACCGGAAAAAATAGACTTAAATACGGATTATACTTGTCCTTGTCGTCGTCGGGGGCGGTTAATTCCCATTACCCTGACAGAAGCATTTGGCTGCGATCGCTGTCAGCAAATATTTGTCGTTGAAGATAATGGATATGTACTGGAGCAACTTTCTACCACTTATCCCTATAAGCGGGCTTGGCGCTGGACAGGGAAAAGCTGGAATCTGATTCAACCAAAATTGGCAGAAAGTTATCTGCCGATAGCGTTGGGCATTATTTTCGTGTTAGTCATTATATGGCTACCGTTAGCATTACGCTTGGCAAATGGTTCGAGTATTATTGCTTGGGCAATAGTGGCGGTGCTATTAGCTATTCTGCCAGCAATTATGGTCTGGCTTACTTACAGACGTTAACTGCATCAGCGCCCCGGATTTATCCGAGGAACTAATCCAAAATCTAAAATCCAAAATCCAAAATCGGATGACTGTTGAAGCTTTTGATGATTATCCCGAACCAATGAACAGCGCCAAACGCGCTTATCAAGCTTCCCTGAAGTTAGGAACTACCAAAGGGGCAGACCGAAGTCGCGCTGTGTTGGCAATGGCACGGGCGCTAAAACGCTCCTTTGACGACATTCTCGAAGCCAATACCCTGGATCTAGAAGCTAGTCGGGAAATGGCAGTACCAGAATTAATTTTGGATTGGCTGAAATTAACTCCCTCTCGGTTAGAGAATACTGTTGAGATTCTCCAACGTTTGGGGGAATTATCCGATCCCTTGCGACGGGTGAGAAATGCTGATTATCAACAGGAAGATTCTCAAAGTTATACCCAGTTGATGCCTTTGGGAGTAATTGGGTTTATTTATGAGGCTTTTCCAGAACTAGGGGCGATCACTGCTGGTTTTTGTTTGAAAACTGGTAATACTGTGATTCTCAAAGGCAGTACAGAAGCTAGTCATTCTAATGCGGCGATCGCCGAAGTTCTGCAAACAGCCATTAGTGAAGTTGGTTTACCCCCAGGTTGTATAGAATTAGTCACCACTGAACATGGTACTTCTTTACGAGATTTAGTCACTCAAGACCAGTATTTAAGTTTAGTCATACCCTACGGACGTTCTAGCTTAATTCAGCAAGTAGTCAGACAAGCCACCTGTCCCGTGTTAAAGTCAGCAATGGGCAATTGTTACCTGTACTGGTCCCTCAATGGTAGTTTAGAAATGGTACGCTGGATGATTTTAGATAGCCATAAAAGTGAACCAGATCCAGTCAATGCCATTGAAAAAGTTTTAATTCATCGTCAAGCTTTACCATCTTCCTTGCCTGTGCTGTGGAATAGCTTAAAAGAAAAAGGCTTTGAACTCAAAGCAGATGCAGAATTAGTAGAAGCCTTTCCCCAATTACAATTAGCAAAAGACGGAGAATGGGGAACACCGTATTTAAGTAAAACCGTAGCGTTTAAATTAGTAGATAGCTTAGAAAGTGCGATCGCTTGGATTAATCAATATAGTAGCGGTCATGCGGATGCAATAGTTACAGACTCTTACCAAGAAAGTCGCCAATTTGCATTAGGAGTTAATAGCGCCTCTACTTATATCAATGCTTCTCCTCGGTTTTCTCGTAACCCTTCACGGGGAGATTCAGTATTTTTAGGAATGTCAAATCAAAAAGGACACCGCAGAGGGTTTATTAGTTTGGAAACCTTGACAACGGTGAAGCATATTATTCAGGGGAATGGAAGGTTTTAACAGATGAATTTGCGGTTAATTTTTTATCATCAACAGTAGTATTATAGATAAAATCCATGAATACACTTTACGACTCGGATTTTTATGGATGGACAAAAGAACAAGTTCAACTACTAAGAGAAGAAAAATGGGAAATACTCGATAAGTTAAACTTAATTGAGGAAATAGAAGCCTTGGGAAGACAAGAAAGAAGAGAATTAGTTAACCGTTTAGCCTTGTTATTAGGACATTTACTAAAATGGCAATACCAACCAGAAAAACGCAGTAATAGTTGGTTAGCCACCATTCGAGAACAGCGCACTCAAGTCAAAAGAATATTAACAGATAGTCCCAGTTTAAAATCTTATTTAGAAGAAGCTTTGCAATTAAGTTATGAAGATGGAATTAACTTAGCTGTTAAGGAAACTAATTTACCTTTTGAAAGCTTTCCACAAAGTTGTAATTATACAATTTTACAAATATTAGATAATGAGTTCTTACCAGAATAGTAGTAATTAAATCTTGTCAGAATCAGGATATCCAGGATTTAAGGATTTACAGGATTTGTTTTTTGCTATTGCTTGAAGTTCAGGTAAGTCTTGTACATTTAAACTTTTAAAGTGATACAGTTATCTATTTAATATTTAATAATAAGAAAACTAGATGTTGTTCATTGTCCAACTTTATATCCTTTTATTCTTTTCATTATCACAAATATCAAATACTATCTATAACAAATATCGAAAATTAAAACAATAACCAAAATCCTGAAAATCCTTAAATCCTATAAATCCTGATTCAGACAAAAAAGCCCGCACTCGGCGGACTTAATAAACATCAAAAACCTAAAAATTACTTCGCATTCTCTTGATAATAAGTGTGATAAACCTTACCACCCTCATCAGGAATAAAACGACAAACCTTAGCAGAATGTAACAAAGCTTTCCAGATAGGAACATCAGACTTATAGTAATAGTCACCCATCACAGGTTTAATTGCTTCCGTTGCCTTCAACAAATTGTAGTGAGGCATATTCAAAAAGATATGATGGGCAACATGAGTACCGATATCATGATGGATATGGTTAAAAATGCCATAATCTCTATCAATGGTAGAAATTGCACCCTTTAAAAAAGTCCAATTATCACCACGATACCAAGGTAAATCTTGTTCTGTATGGTGTAAATATGTCACCAAATCCAACCAAATTACAAACACAACGTAAGGACCAGCGTAGTATTTAATTAACCACATCCAACCCCATTGATAGGTAAGGAAACCTAACAAACCTACCATCCCAATCCAAAGGATAGTGCTAGTGATAATATCCCACTTTTCTGAAGGTTTAAACAAAGAACTTCTGGGATCAAAATGTGACCCACTTTTACCAGGAGTACGTTGAAACAAATAGATGGGATAAGCTAGAGGTAAAAACAGATAATAGCGGATTAGCTTTTGCAAGAAAGGTAATTGTTTATATTGAGATTCACTCAAAGGATACCAGCTTTCATCATTTTCCACACTGCCAGTATTTTTGTGATGGGTTCTGTGGCTAATTCTCCAACCGTGATAAGGTACAAGAATAGGTGTATGGGATAGATGACCAACCAAATCATTTAGCCATTTGTGCTTAGAAAAAGATTGGTGTCCACAGTCATGACCTACTACAAACAAAGCCCAAAACATAGTTCCTTGCATCACCCAGAAAACTGGCCAGAAATACCAAGAATCTAGATAATTTGCCAGTGCATATAAACCAGCAACAATAGCAACATCACGGAAAAAATAATAGAGTGATTTAGCGACACTCGGCTCAAAACATTCAGCAGGAATAGCAGCTTTTAAATCTGCAAGAGTGAAAGGCAGTTTATCTTCATCCTGAGAAGATTTAACAGCAGGATTTTGGTTGAATTGAACTGATTCTAATTGCACTGGATTTGTGAATCTCTAAAACGAAAAGTAATTAAGGTAGGGTGGGCAATGCCCACCAAAACAGGCAAAGTTGAGAAAAATGATTTAATAAATTTTGCTTGATTAAATCATGAGGTTAATTATTGAATTTAAGCTAGAGATTTAGCTTTCTGGGCGTAATATTCATCAAACGTTGTATAACCAATGTCAGTTTTATAAAGTTGACATTCGTTAGTAATTTGTTTCATTAAATCCCAAGAGAAATTACATTCTTCATGGAGATATTCACCCCAATTTTTCTTAATGCTATCGTAAGCTAACCGCAAATTGTAGGAGGGGATAGCAGTAGAAATATGATGGGGAACGTGAACGTTAATATCGTGACAAAGGATTTCTACCCAACGAGGATAATCACAGTGAATAGTTCCAAATAACTGCGCCATCGCTTCGTTCCATTTGTTAGCGGTTTCAAAAGGAACATCTGCGGTTGTATGGTGAACAATGGTGAAGGTACTCATCCAGAAATGGTAAACCATCCAAGGAATAAACCAGAATTTAATAAAGCCCCAAACACCAGTTGTAATAATCAAAGTGGGAAAAACAATAGCTGCAAAAGCTACTACCACACCTACAGATAATTTCACATTAGCCCGATCTTTTGCTTGGAACTTCCGCGCATCAAAATGCACAACTGCCCAATGTCCGATAGAACCTACCCACCACAGACGCTTCCGCATGAATAATTGAAAAGCAGACTGTCTGGTTTTATCCCAACCTTCAAAAACCTCTGGTCTGATGGGATGCCATGCGTTATCCTCATCTAATTTATTTGTATGTTTATGGTGATGATTATGTTTAATTCTCCAACTGTGAAAAGGGTAAATTAAAAACATCATGAAAAAATGCCCAACCAGGTCATTTACCCAACGACGGTTTGCAAAAGAACGATGTCCGCAGTCATGACCTATGACAAAAAATCCTGTTAAAGCCGTTCCTGTAAAAATCCATGCTATGGGTAAAAGAAACCAGGGAGAAATAGCCAAAAAATAATAGCCTAACGCTGCCATAGATAAACTGATAATTACAGTAGTCCACGCTTTGCGGCTATTTTTCTGAAAACATTCCTTGGGTAGACTTTTGATAATATGTTTTAGTTTGATTTCGTCTTTACTAAGGTTTGTGGCGACGAAAGTTTCCTGGTCTTTGATTAGTGATGTAGTCATGAATACCTGAAAAACAGCAAACTGGGCTGCAAAGTCATAATCAAAATGAGTTTACAGCTAAGTTTTGTAACATTGAATTTCTGAGATTATAGCAACCTAAGAGTAACTTAGGATAGATGAAAATTCAAAATTCAAAATTAAAATTCAAAAATTCATAATTTCTATTTTGAATCTCCGTAATTACACGCAAAAAGCCAATAGTTTCATACCCAAAAAACGACTATAAAACTATTGACTTTAAACATCAATTATGCGTTATGCTCTTTTATCTGCCAGTTTAATATTTGTTGCTAAACCAAGCAGTTGGAGTAATTGAATAGTCATCCAAGTCATATCAATTTCCCACCATTGCAAACCGTGACGGGCTGAATATTGAAAAGCATGGTGATTATTGTGCCAACCTTCACCAAATACCAGTAAAGCTACCCACCAGCAATTGGTAGAATTGTCACCGGAATCTGGATATGTGCGATAACCGAATTTGTGAGTCGCACTATTTACCAGCCAAGTGCAGTGATAAACCCAAACAATGCGGACAAAAATACCCCAAACCACAAAAGACCAACCGCCCAAGAAAAACAGTACCAATCCCAGGGCAATTTGTAAGAAAATGAAATATTTCTGTAAAAACTGATAAACTGGGTCATCACTAATGTCTTTTGTGAAGCGAGGAACTTCAGCATGAGCGGGTGAGTGATAAATCATCCAACCAAGATGACTCCACCAGAAACCCTTATTTGAGTCATGGGGATCATTAGCTGTATCGGAATGCAAATGATGGATTCGGTGTATACCCACCCATTCAATTGGTCCACCTTCACAGGTGAGAGTTCCACAGAAGACCAAAAAATACTCCAACCATTTAGGAGTTTGAAAACTGCGATGGGTAACAAGACGGTGAAAACCCAAAGTCACACCTAAACCACCGCTAACCCAGTAGAGGAATAATGCAACACCAACTGCTCTCCAGCTAAAGTTACTGGGAATTAAAGCAAATAAAGCGCCGATGTGCAGGCCAATGAAGAACAGGGTATTAACCCAGTTAATTTTAAGTTTAGTGGAAGTAGCAATTGTCATGCAGTAACCTTTATAGGAATTGTCTAGCCTAATCTGCGTGATTTAGGAATCCGCATATTTAGATTATTTTTTTTAATGAGGAAACAATGAACAGCTTAGAGCAGCTTCGGGAAGCAGAACAGGCACTATTAGAAATTTTTTATGGTATTGACGCTCAGGTCAAGCATAATTTACAAAGAGTTCTGAATGCCTTTAGAGATCATCGTGTAGGGGCGCACCATTTTGCAGGTGTCAGCGGTTATGGACATGATGATTTAGGAAGAGATACCTTAGATCAGGTTTTTGCCCAAGTGATGGGGGCGGAAGCTGCGGTGGTGCGAGTGCAGATTGTTTCGGGAACTCATGCGATCGCCTGTGCGCTGTATGGTGTGCTTCGTCCTGGGGATGAAATGTTAGCAGTAGTGGGTTCTCCCTACGATACTTTGGAAGAGGTAATTGGCTTGCGAGGGCAAAACCAAGGTTCTCTTATTGAGTTTGGCATAAAATACCGCCAATTGGAACTAACCAAAGAAGGAAAAATAGATTGGCCAGCTTTAAACACTGCCATAACAGAAAATACTCGTTTAGTTCTCATTCAGCGTTCCTGTGGATACTCATGGCGGCCTAGCCTTTCCATAGCCGAGATTGAAAAAATAATTCACATCGTCAAACAACAAAACCCCAACACAGTTTGTTTTGTAGACAACTGCTACGGAGAATTTATAGACACCCAAGAACCAACCCACGTAGGTGCAGACCTCATAGCCGGGTCATTAATCAAAAATCCAGGTGGTACACTGGTTACAGCAGGGGGATACATAGCCGGAAAAGCTGACCTAGTAGAAGCAGCCGCCTGTAGACTTACCGCCCCAGGAATAGGTAGTGCGGGAGGTGCAACCTTTGATCAAAACCGCTTGTTATACCAAGGATTATTTTTAGCACCCCAAATAGTCGGGGAAGCAATGAAAGGAACGTACCTAACAGGGTACGTATTTGATAAGTTGGGTTATCCTGTAAACCCCGCACCCCTAGCACCAAGAGGGGATGTGATCCAAGCGATTAAACTCGGTTCAGCCAAAAAACTGATTGCTTTTTGTAAAGCTATTCAACAAAACTCGCCCATTGGTTCTTATTTAGACCCCGTACCTGATGAAATGCCGGGATACGAAAGCCAAGTTGTGATGGCTGGGGGGACATTTATAGAAGGTAGCACCTTGGAATTATCAGCCGATGGACCTTTGAGAGAGCCTTATATTGTTTATTGCCAAGGTGGTACACATTGGACTCATGTATCTATTGCGTTACAGGCAGCTATTGAAGCTGTGGGAGAAGCATGAGATAATTTTTACTCACGCAGAGACGCAGAGGCGCAGAGAGTATGATTGAGAATGAGATTACGGGAGTTATTGTTAATGTGGCTTATAAGGTTCACACAACTTTGGGACCTGGTTTGTTGGAGTCTGTTTATGAGACTGTGATGGATGTTGAGTTGAGACGGCGAAAGTTGCAAGTCAGAAAACAGGTAGTTATTCCTATCACTTATGAGGGTGTGGTTTTGGAGGAGGGTTTCCGTGCTGATTTGATAGTTGAAGACAAGGTGATTGTCGAACTAAAATCAGTAGAAAATCTCAATCCTGTACACCACAAGCAACTATTAACCTATTTACGCCTTGCTGATAAAAAAGTTGGACTAATCATAAACTTCAACGTCAAACTCATCAAAGATGGCATATCACGAGTAGTCAACAACCTCTAAAAACTCTCTGCGTCTCTGCGCCTCTGCGTGAGCTTTTATTCCGGTAATTTATACTGCGCTACGATCCGCTTGGCAAACTCTGGTACATGATCTTCTAATTTTTCTGGATGATTCCGATTAACATATAAGTAGTTTCTTGTAAAGTGGGAATCCATTGAAAATTTACCATATTCCAGTCCTTGTGGTCCGATTTTATCTATGACGACTCCCATTAATTTGGCTACCCACATGGGTAAGGTGACGGCTTTATCGTAGGCTTCTATTCCTTGTTGTACGGCGGCTTTTCTGTCTCCTTTGGACATCACCGGTTGGGTGTGGAGTTGGTCTTTGACGAGTTCTAACATTTCTTTCCCGGTATCATTTCTCACTACTATCCATTGCCAGTTGAAGGGTGCGCCCATGTATCCTACTACTATATCTGCTAGGGAGTTGACGTAATCAAAGCAACTCATACATGATGGGGCGAAGATGTCTTTAAGTACGTTGGTTTTGAGTCCAAAGAAGGGTACTTTTTCTTCTGATCCGTCTTCGTGTTTGAAATGTACCCGGAAGTCTTGCATAAATTCGTAGCTGACTACGGTTTCCGGGGATCTGCTGGTGGTTTCTAGGAATTTTTGCAGTCCGGCGCGGGTAACGTTATCTACGCATGGTGTACCCAGGACGTAGAGTTTTTCTAGTCCGAGTTTTTTCTCGACGGCGCGTAATGCTTGTATTTGACATCCTACTCCGATGACTAATAGGCGTTTCATTCCTGATTTTTCGATTTGTTCTAATACGGAGAGGTTGGGGGATAGGGTGGGTTTATTTACTTTGGCTGCTAGTATTTCTTCGGGGGTGCGGGCGATGATGGGCATGGGTTGAAAGCGGTCTTCTTTGGAGTTCTGCACACAGACGACTCCTTCAACTAAGCCCCGGTTGAGCATTTCTATGGCTATGGTGCTGACTATTCCTGTCCATTGTGCGCCTTCGATGGGTTGTATTTTGCGGGCGGCTATCATTTCTTGATGTACGCCAAAATAGAGTTCGTTTTCGTCTTCTAGGTTGCGGGGGCGGTTATGGGTGCTGGTTTCTAGTTCGTCTATTCTTTGGGTGATGAAGGCGCACGCTTCTTTGACGTAGTGGATATAGTAGGTGTCGCATAGTCCGCATTCGCTACAGAGTTCTTTGGCGGGGCGCACGCTTCCGGGTTTGAGGGCTTTGGCTTTTTTGTGTTTGCTAGAATCTATGGTAGTCATTTATTTTGTTTGTTTTTCTTGAATATCGCTTTTATTACGATACCGTTACAAGCTATGAACTTGAAGATTGAGATTGAACAAGAGGAAGACGGGCGTTTTATTGCTGAGGTGATAGATATTCCCGGTGTTTTGGCTTATGGAAATACAAGACAGGAAGCGGTAGCTAAGGTTCAGGCTTTGGCTTTGCGGGTATTAGCGGATAAATTGGAACATGGTGAAGTACACTCAGATTTATTTAGTGTTTCTTTTGCAGCAGCATGAGTCAATGGTCTAGTCAAAAAGCAAAGCGTGTTTTAGCCGCATTGTTGCGTATTGGATGGGAAATCAAACGTCAATCAGGTTCACACAAAATTCTGTCACGTCCTGATTGGGATGATTTCGTTTTTGCATTTCATGATAATGAAGAGATAGGTCCGAGAATGTTAGCAAGAATCAGTAAACTTACTGGTTTAACTCCTGATGATTTGTGATGTGGATTCCTTTATAATTGTGTGTATTTTATAGTTTATTGATAAAGGAACTGACATTATTAAGCCTTTTAACTTAGAATTTAGCTTGTTATTTTATTAACCTCTTACAAATGAAAGATAACATTTTTGACTTTCTGAAGGGATACAGTGCAGAAGATATTAGTGAAAGAGTTTCCTTGTACAAGTTATTTGGCGGATTCTTATTTGCATTTGCACTTTTCTATGCAGCATTTTGGTTTGTTCCGCACTCAGATACTGTCAATGACATTTTTGGAATGAAAATTAGTAACGCATTCGGAAGTCTTGTATTAGCTACTGTTACTTGTATCATAGTAATACTATTTGTCGGTAAGAAGAACCAGTCTAACCCATAAAATTTATCCACTTATGAATTTTTTATTAATCAGCCCTTCGGTTAATTTATCGAGGGTTTTTTGCTGTTAAAATACATCTTCCATTATCCCACAAAACCGCCTGAGAATTAATTCTCAGTCTCATAGCAAAAGTCTGTTAAAACAGACTCAACGAATTATCATTTCAATAACCGAATATAACCAGCTTGTTCAAAATGATGTGTAGTTAATGCTTCTTGAATATCAAATTGTTTCATCACTATAAAAGATGTACTATCTACCAATGACCAAGTTTTATCCTCCCTTGTTTTCAGTAAGTCCCAAGCTGCTACATCAATAGATATATCAATATGAATTAAGTTAATATAAGAAGCAGTCCTCACAGCATCTATATACTGAAATAACTGTGAACGCGGTACACGCAAAGGACTATTCAATAATGCAACTAATTCAATAACGACATAATTAGTTGTGATCATTTGTAAATTTTGTTTTCTTGCTTCTTGAAACCACAATTTTGCTGTTTTATGGTAAGACTCAGTAGCAACAAATAAATTAGCCCACCCTGAAGTATCTATAAAAACTTTATTGGTCAATTTTTAACTCCTGTTGTAAATTTTCTCTGAGATATTGATCATGATTTTCTCCAAGATCAGAATTTTCAAATCTTAATGTACCCAACAAAGGTAAAATAGGATCATTTTCATCACTATCTATCATTTTTGTTGATTTAGCTAGTGATTGTAAAATTAATTCCTCTAAAGATAAATTGAGTTTTTTAGATTGAATTAATAACTTTTTTTCTAACTCATCTGATATCTGAATTGTTAATGTTTTACTCATAATATTTTACTTGACCTCCATTTTAAATTTACACTTAGAAGAATCTTTATGATTAAAGTACACTTTCCATTATCGCACAAAACCGCCTGATCATTAATTCTCAGAATGATCGCTGGTTCAAAAAATATGCTATATTTAGCATAACCAGGATATAAGTCAGACAATTGCAAACAGAACCGATAAAACCACTGCAATGGGTAGGAAGTTCTCTAGAAGACCTCAAAAAGTTTCCTGAAGAGGTACAAGGAGAAATAGGATATGCGTTATATTTAGCCCAAATGGGTGAAAAACATCCTCATACTAAACCCTTAAAAGGATTTAAAGGAGCAAGTGTATTAGAAGTTGTAGAAGATTTTGATGGAGATACCTATAGAGCTATATATACTGTGAAATTAGCAAAAGCAGTTTATGTTCTTCATGTTTTTCAGAAAAAATCAAAACATGGTATTGCTACACCAAAACAAGATATTGATTTGATTGAAGCAAGACTGAAAAAAGCTAAAGAACACCATGATCAAATAAACCAATAAAACCCAGGAGAATTATGTCAGAAAATATCGAAATTCAAACTAGCAGTGGTAATGTATTTGCTGATTTAGGTTTACCAAATGCTGATGAAATGTTAGCAAAAGCAGAACTAGCTCGAAAAATTAGTCAAGCTATTACCGCACGTGGACTAACTCAAATGGAAGCTGCGGAACTATTAGGAATTGATCAACCAAAAGTTTCTGCTTTAATCAGAGGAAAACTGACAGGATTTTCTTTAGAAAGAATGTTTAGATTTCTCAACGCTTTTGGTAGTGATGTGGAAATTACAGTTAAACCTAAAGCTGGCAATAATGCACGAATAATAGTACAATAAATTCTAATAATTGTAGATTAAGTGATTTTTAACAAGATATCAAAAATTTACAGAATATTGGTAGATTGTGATTATTATCTGTGATACTTCACTTGATCAATATGCTGTTTCTTAATCAAAATTATGAAAATTAAACTAATTCCACATCTCAGCTTTTTATTAACTGCTACTCTCACTCTATCCACGTCTATCCACACCCCAGCAGTTAACGCACAACCAGCAACTGTTAATGTTGATAATCTTCTCAAATGTACAGGAGATTGTCGTCAACTTCCAACTGATAATAGATTTCGTAATTTTCAAATTACACAAAGACTAATTAATCAATTACCAAAATGGAATAATATCTGTCAAAGATTGACTGGTAAGGGTTTCTGTTCTGTGGGTAAATCATATAAATTTCAAAATGGAACAATTTCTCTCAAAGTTCAGGGTTCTGAAGCTTTTTTCACGGATATTAAGTTTAATTCTGGTATCAGTTCACAACAAGCTGTAAATATTG
Organism: Sphaerospermopsis kisseleviana CS-549; assembly: GCF_028329225.1. Lineage (NCBI taxonomy): Bacteria > Bacillati > Cyanobacteriota > Cyanophyceae > Nostocales > Aphanizomenonaceae > Sphaerospermopsis > Sphaerospermopsis kisseleviana. The sequence continues at coordinate 60,265 of NZ_JAQMTI010000256.1, forward strand.
CCAAACAATCTTTTAATGATGGTAAATCTTTCCCAAAAACAGAAAGGTTAAAAGGTAGAACTGTTTTGTATAGTAATCCCTTCCAGGATGGTGGAGAAACATTTTATTTACAAGAAACTTACTTGATTTTAAATTCCCGAAATCAAGTCAATAGAATAGTTTCAGTATCTACAACTCCTTGATTTTTTGGGGTTTATGAAGACTAGAACACCGATTAATTAATTGTAAGGGCGAAGCATTCGGACAGAATATTAATGGTTTCAGCAATAGGTTATCACCCGAATGCTTCGCCCCTACTGAATCGACTCTCTAGAATCAATTTTGATTATCATAGCAACAGAAATTTCTCAAGTTCCCACTTTCTCCAATAACCATTTTACAGCACTTTCCACATCTGAAACTTGTTCCCCTGGTGGTACAGGTGGACGTTTCACCATCACTACTTTTATTCCCATTTCTCGCGCTGCAATAATTTTAGGATATGTGGCATTTCCACCGCTATTTTTACTCACAATAGTATCTATATTATATTTAGTTAAAATTTCCCTTTCATCTTCTAAAGTAAAAGGTCCCCTATCCAATAACATTAAACCAGGAGGTATTACAACATCAGCAACAGGTGGATCTATCATTCGCATTAAAAACCACATTTTTTGTAAATGAGAAAAAGCAGATATTTCTTGTCTACCAATGGTTAAAAAAACCCGTTTTATTTGATGTTTGAAAAGTTGATGTTCTAAAGCTTGATTTTTTAAAGCTTGGTTTTCTAAAGCTGCTGCTGCTTCTGTATTATTTTCTACCTCAATCCAAATATCACCCGGTTGTTTTTCCCAAGGGGGACGATTTACTAATAATCTAGGAATACCCATTTGTGTAGCTGCTGCGGCCGCATTCCAAGAGATATGATTAGCAAAGGGATGAGTTGCATCAATTAACACATTTATTTTTTGATGTTTTAAATATTCAACCAAACCTGTTACACCACCAAAACCGCCAACGCGAACATTACCAACAGGTGCAACAGGTTCACGGGTACGACCGGCTAAAGATGCGATCGCCTCAATTTCAGTAATATTATTTATTCTCGCGGTTAATTCCGCTGCATCACCAGTACCACCCAGAATTAAAACGCGCAACATAGCAATTTTAGATTTTAGATTTTGGATTTTAGATTGATAACCGTAGACAAGGCCGCCATAACATTAACCAAAACCACAACTTAGACAATGGAAAGCTTTTACCACTGTCATCAGTCACCAGTCACTTGTCACCTGTCACCTATAAACTGGGAATCCTTGCCAAAATCCCGTTTTTCAAAGGTTCAGGACGTTCTGACCAAGGTAAAACACCATTAGGATGATTGTAATATTTACTTGCACATTCCAACACTGCTTCCGCGCAACCATCAACTGGCAAATCACCGAATAAATAAGTTAACTTACCTTGACCGGCAAAAGCGACTACACAAGAACGACTACAAGCACTCATACAATCAACTTCTTTGATAGGGAACTCATCCCGTAAATGCCAATTTTGCGCGACTTGTTGAATTTCTTGTAATAGTTTTTGACCACCACTTTCACCGACACGCTTACCATCTTGCCAAACACTAGCGCAGGTTTTACACACAAATAAAGTATGAGCAGTTACATCAGCAGTCATTCTTATCCTCGCAGATTCACACAATTTCTAATTATATTGCAATTAGTGGTAGCTTCAACAATTGACAATGAACAATGGATAATAGAAAATGACCTTTTCCTCAAAAGAGAGGTTTTAACCCAAATTAATTAATTGTCAATTATCAATTATCAATTGTCAATTATCAATTGTCCATTGTTCACCTATTTTTAAATCTGCAAAACACGAGCCAAAGCTTCAGGAAGTGGCAGTACAATTAACAATAATAAAGCTATTGCTAGTAAACCTAAAACATCACGTTTGTTGTCTAATTCTGTCACATCATTTAATGCGGGTTCGTCAACCAAGGGAATAAATAGTAACAGAATTGCCCACAATAAAAACTCTTGACGGATAAAAGAAAGAATTAGTAAAAACAACCGAGAAATTTGACCAATTACAACTGCGGTACGTTGTCCAAACATAGCATGAACAATATGACCACCATCTAATTGTCCTACGGGCATTAAATTTAATGCTGTGACAATTAAACCTAAAAATCCAGCAACTGCTACAGGATGCAAATCTAAAGCAGATTTGGTTGTTAATTCACTACCCAAGGCTATTTTTGAAAGTAAAGCTAATAAAATTGAATATTTAGGATTTAAAGCATTGGGATTTAAAAGTCCTGTTTTGTCGCTGATGGGTACTACTTCTGAATTAGCTAAACCCCAAAGCAGTAAAGGTAAAGTAGCAACAAAACCGGCAATTGGTCCTGCTATACTCACATCAAATAAAGCTTTGCGGTTAGGAATGGGACTTCGCATTTGAATAAATGCACCAAAAGTTCCCAGGAAAAATGGTACAGGAATAAAATAAGGCAGAGTTGAGCGAATTTTATGAAATCGCGCTGTAAAATAGTGACCAAGTTCGTGGATACCCAAAATAGTGATTAATCCTAAAGCATAGGGTAAACCATTGAAAATGAGCGAGAAGTCAGTTTTGATTTGTGTTGGTTCAACTCCTGCAATTTGCGAACCTATTAAGGTCGTTGTAACTAAAGTCATTAACAACAATCCTAGTGCTGTTACTGCTTGAGTAAAATTTTCTAAATTGCGGTTTTTTGTATTTTGTCTAGCAGCTTGAGTATTGGGAACTAGAACAAAGAACGGTTTACCATCTATCCCTTCTTGGAAGATTAACAGAAAGCGATCGCCAAATTGGCCTTCGATATTTGTTTTAATTTGCTGATAAGCTTGCTGCGGTGCAGTTCGCAACTGTCCACGACAAATCACCGCTTGGGGTCTATACTCAATATTTTGAATGTAGTATACAGACCAAGGGAAACAATTTCGCAGATTAGTTTCTTCTGTTGGTTCAATAGGACGCACTGGTAACGGTTCTGCGGTAGGATTATTTGCTGGTTGTGTTCCTGTTGCTTGGGGGTCAGTCCGGGTATTTTCTGGGACTCGATGCCCCGACAGAAATAATATCCAGTATAACAGCAAACTGATAAGCAACAGCCAAATAATCAATTCTGGTGGGGGTGATTGTTGTGTACCATAGATCAGCGTCCAACCAGTGAGGATAATTGCTGGTGTCATTAATACTAGCCACAACAACCACACTGGGGTGCGGGTGATATGGGCAACGCTGCGTTGCACTATCAGATAAGTAGCTAGTCCCAGTAAAAGTAAAAACCAAAATGCCATTTTATTTCAGGAGTTCAAGGAGTTCAAGGAGTTCAAGGAGTTCAAGGAGTTCAAGGAGTTCAAGGAGTCGTAGGGGCGAAGCATTCGGCCAATCAATTATCAATTTTTATGGAAAGCTATTTTCCGAATGCTTCGCCCGTACAGGAGTCAGGAGTGAGAATGTTTGATAAATCTGTAGATTATTAAATATAGAACTTAGGTAAAAACTCTATTTATTCGGTTATTTATCGGTTATTTAATTTATGTTTTCCTCAACTCAACAACCAATTCATAAAATTAAGCCCCCACAAATTATACTTTCTGGACAAATGCCCAAAGGAGAAATTCTATCTTCTTCGATGGAAACAGGATCAGTATCTCCCGAATCTACCGACTTGGGGATCAATAAAATTATTGCCTTTCCACCAAATCGGGACACATTGGGGGGAACTTCTTATCTTATTGTAAGAAATGAAGGTAATATTCTCATTGACTGCCCAGCGATGGAGCAAATTAACCATGATTTTGGGGATGATTTTGGGCAAGACTTGGGTGGGAATCCGCTTAAACACGGTGGTGTGCGTTCGTTGTTTATTACTCATCGTGGTGCTATTGCCAAAGTAGCAGAAATTCAACAAGCTCTTAATTGTGAGATTATCATTCAAGAACAAGAAGCGTATTTGTTACCTGGTTTAACTGTTACTACCTTTTCTCAAGAATTGACTCTTGATGACACCACACAAATTATCTGGACACCTGGCCATTCTCCAGGGTCTTCATGTCTATATTATCGTGAATTTGGAGGAGTTTTATTTTCAGGACGGCATTTAATCCCTAACTTGCAAGGTGAACCTGTGCCATTTCGCACGGCAAAAACTTTTCATTGGCCTAGACAACTTAAAAGTGTTCAAGCATTGCGCGATCGCTTTTCACCAGAAACTCTACAATACATTTGCCCCGGCGCTAATATTGGCTTCCTCCGTGGCAAACGCATCATTGAGCAAGCTTATCAGAGATTAGGGAATGGGGACTGGTGATTGGGGACTGGTGACTGGGGAGGAAAATTTTAGATTTTAGATTTTAGATTTTAGATTGGAGATCACAAAAACAATCCAAAATCCAAAATCCAAAATCCAAAATCCAAAATTAATAACTCCTGACTCCTTATGAACCCGCTACTAGCAAATCTTTGCTCAACAGTTCCATAGCAGCTTGATATTGTCTATCTGCTGCTGTGCCAATTTGCTCCCCTGAGATTGGTTCTTGGGGAATTACTATGTCCGGCTTAATACCTAATTTGTTAATATCTCGGTGGTTTGGTGTTTCATATTTAGCAATTGTTACTGCTAAACCAGAACCATCGGATAATTCAAATAACGACTGAATCAGTCCTTTGCCAAAGGTAGTTTCACCTACTAACTGGGCGCGTCCATTGTCTTGTAAAGCACCAGCTAAAATTTCACTCGCGCTTGCAGTTCCTTGATTGACCAAAATAACTAAAGGAGCTTCTGTCAAAGCCTGACCATAAGCTTCAAAATCCCCTTGAATGCCTTGGCGATTGACAGTATAAACTATTGTGCCTTCATCTAACCACTGACGAGCAACTTCAATTCCCGCTTGTAATAGTCCCCCCGGATTATTTCGCAAATCTAGAATATAGGCTGCTGCGCTTTTTTGTTTTAGAATATGAATAGCGTGTGCTAATTCCATTGGTGCATTAGCATTAAATTGAGTAAGGCGGATATAGCCAATGGGTGTTCCTTGGGGGGATAAACGCACATCAGCTACTACAGGATTCAGTTCAATGCGATCGCGCACCAGTATAATTTCTTTATCTGCTTCTCCCTCTCTACCAATTAAGAGAGTAACAACAGTACCAGCCTGTCCGCGCATCCGCGCCGCCGCTTCATCCAGAGTCAGATTTGCTGTGGATGTTCCTTCAATCTGCAAAATGCGATCGCGTGGTCTTAAACCTGCTTTTTCTGCCGGCGACCCCTCTATAGGTGTAATTACCTCTAAAATACCTGTCTGGGGATTGAGGGCAATTTGTAAACCCACACCTGTCAATTCTCCAGAAGTATTCACCTGTAAACTGCGGTACTGCTCTGGGTCTAGAAACCGGGTAAAAGGGTCATCCAGGCTTTTAAGCATATTCTGAATTACTTTGTATGCTTCTTGGTCATTTCCCAGCGGACTTTTAAAAGCTTTTTGTCGTACCTCTGTCCAATTTTGATGATTAAATGTTTCATCCAAATAAGATCGGTTGACAATTCGCCAAACTTCAGAAACTAACTTTTGCTGTTGAGTTAAAGCATTTGCTGGTGGAATTGAGCCAAAAGTCAAGCCAAAAGCCAATCCAAAAGCTAAAAGCAAGGAAAATCCGCACCGAAAAACCTGTTTATTCATGAAGCCCATCTTACCTTGTATCTTTACCCAAATCACTGATCAATCTCCATTTGGGACGTTGCTGATGAAATATATCTCTAAATTATGTTACTTTTTTTATAGAAGAGGTGCATTTTCTCATTAAGTTGTTAAGCAACTCTGGAGAAGCAAATCCACCTCAAAAACGATAAAATCTCTTTGTAACCAACATTTTTCACGTTGGCTTGCCAAGGGATCGCAATATATTCCATATTTACAGAATGTTAAGTTTCTGAAAAACTTAATAATTCTGTAACAAAGATTCTCTTTGCGAACATCCCAAACAAAATTAATCTTGGGATATTTATCAACCACAAGCAATTTGTAGGAACTTGAGATTGTATGGCCAGCGTTTATGATTGGTTTGAAGAACGTTTAGAACTTCAAGCTATTGCTGAAGATGTAACCAGCAAGTACGTACCTCCCCACGTTAATATCTTTTACTGCTTGGGTGGAATTACCCTAGTTTGCTTCCTGATTCAGTTTGCCACTGGGTTTGCGATGACATTCTACTACAAGCCCACAGTCGCAGAAGCATTTTCTTCAGTGCAGTACATCATGAATGAAGTCAACTTTGGTTGGCTAATTCGCTCCATTCACCGCTGGTCAGCCAGCATGATGGTATTAATGATGATTCTCCACGTTTTCCGCGTTTATTTGACTGGTGGTTTCAAAAAACCCCGCGAATTAACTTGGGTAAGTGGTGTCATCCTGGCAGTAATCACAGTTTCCTTTGGTGTAACTGGTTACTCCTTACCTTGGGACCAAGTTGGTTACTGGGCGGTGAAAATCGTTAGTGGTGTACCAGAAGCAATCCCCGTAGTTGGTGTTTTGATTTCTGACTTACTACGTGGTGGTTCTAGCGTTGGTCAAGCAACATTAACCCGCTACTATAGCGCCCACACATTCGTATTACCTTGGTTAATTGCGGTATTCATGCTTTTCCACTTCTTAATGATCCGCAAACAAGGAATTTCTGGACCATTGTAATCAAAAGTTAGTCAGTAGTGATTCAGTGAATAGGTAAAACAGTTTCCAGATGCAAGTTGTTTGTTTTAAACTGAAGGCACATAGCCTCAGAATAAAAACAAGCACTATTCGCTGAAACCGTAAGCTGTAAACACAATGAACACTTGCTTCAACTGGCAAAGCTGAATCCAGTGTCATAATAAATTTGTGGCTTGCCTAAATAGCTAATAGCTTACACGAATGCTTTAACTTCACTTAAGCAGGAGACCAGATCTAAAAATGTCCACACATAAACCACCAAATCTAAACGATCCAGCTTTAAGAGCTAAACTCGCCAAAGGTATGGGTCATAACTACTATGGTGAACCAGCTTGGCCTAACGACCTGCTCTATGTATTCCCCATCGTAATCATGGGTTCATTCGCTTGTATTGTGGCTCTAGCTATACTAGATCCAGCAATGGTGGGTGAACCAGCAAATCCTTTTGCTACACCTTTGGAAATTTTGCCAGAGTGGTATCTGTTCCCAGTGTTCCAGATTCTTCGCTCACTACCTAACAAACTGTTGGGAGTATTGGCAATGGCTTCCGTACCCTTGGGATTGATCCTCGTTCCCTTTATTGAGAGCGTTAACAAGTTCCAAAACCCCTTCCGTCGTCCAGTAGCGACAACAGTATTCTTGTTTGGTACTTTTGTCACCATCTGGTTAGGTATTGGTGCTGCATTACCCTTAGACAAATCTCTGACTTTGGGACTGTTCTAAATTAGTTGCCACTAATTTTTAGTTTCCATAAAGTGCTGTGACACCTGTGAGTTTCAAGAGCATATACCGAAGTTATGAGTCTAAAGACTGTCCGCAAGGAATATACAGCCCATTAGCTACTCATACTTCTAGTGAATATGCTTTTGAAAACTCACAGGTGTCAATTTTCATAGGTCTATTTTGAAGATCGGATTTTTAGTTTTGGGTGTAAAATATAAAAATATAGCAGTTGCCAGAGTAACTAGGAATATTTTAAATTCTGGGATCTTGGTTCAAACAAGATTTTGAAACAGCTAACTGCTAATTGCCATAAAAGCTATTCCAAAATCTAAAGCCACCAAAAAACAAACACAAGTTACGTTTTTTACTTACTTAATATTCTAGTCACGGTCAATGCTTACTACAGTGCAGCAAGACCATCTGACGGTGAAGAGCGATCTGAAGCTCCAAAACCAAGTGCAACAATGGTTTGAAAACTTTTCTCTACAATATTTAGCTCAAAGAGGTTGGTCAGAAAGCCAACTCTATCGTCTCAATTTAGCATTAGCAGAAGGCTTTACTAATGCAGTTCGTCATGCTCATCGGACTTTACCGCCAGAAACAAATATAGAAATTGAATTGAGTCTGTGGGTAGACAGACTGGAAATAAGAATTTGGGATTACGGCAAGCCTTTTAATCCTGATCAGATACCTGAACCAAAACCAGGTACTTTACAAGATCATGGATATGGATGGTTTCTAATTCGGCGTGTGGCAGATCATGTTGTTTATAAACGTGATTCTGATAACAGAAATTGTTTGTTGATTGTTAAATACCTTATAGAAGCACAACATTAATTTAAGAAAAAAGCCCCATTCCGTTAATAAATTTTTTTATGAATAACGGCACGCTACGCGTTAGCCAAGCTTTATCTGTTTTCGATACAGCAGACCCTATTTAGGGGTTGCTGAGAAAGTCTTTCCGTGAGGGCATAGGAGTCAGGAGTCAGGAGTCAGGAGTCAGGAGTCAGGAGTCAGGAGTCAGGAGGAGATTTGAAAATTTCTTTGCCATCTCTTGAAATCCCAAAAAATGCACACTTTTTCCGGTATACCCTTCAAAACCCTTGCACTAATTTCTGTGTTTATCA
>NZ_JAQMTI010000257.1:0-12257 GCF_028329225.1 Sphaerospermopsis kisseleviana CS-549
GGCGTTTCTAGAAGTTCTGAGGACTGATTGTTGTTTAAACCAGAAATAGTCTTCAAAAGAAGACTTTCTCAAGAAGAGTTTCTAGAAGTTCTGAGGACTGATTGTTGTTTAAACAGTTTATGTCCAGAAAAAACAACCAATCTCTAAATTGTTTCTAGAAGTTCTGAGGACTGATTGTTGTTTAAACATATCAAAACTGATGATTTACAGCCAATTCTTGATAGTTTCTAGAAGTTCTGAGGACTGATTGTTGTTTAAACATAATCCAGCTTTTATATCAGGATATTCGTAAATTGTTTCTAGAAGTTCTGAGGACTGATTGTTGTTTAAACATATCAATATTTTTCAGATTTTTTGCAAACAATTGTTTCTAGAAGTTCTGAGGACTGATTGTTGTTTAAACCATCTCTCTAAAAAACCCTCTTCTTCCTCTCTTCCTTCGTTTCTTCGTGTCTTCGTGGTTCATTAAATCCTGAAAATCCTTAAATCCTGGACATCCTGATTCAGACAAAAAAAGATCCCCGACTTCCTTTATAAACCTCACCAAAAAAGAGAGATCATAGTAAAAAATCGAGAATCTAAATCATCAAAATGGCAAATAATATATTTGTCCTGCTAACTCTCCATCAAAACAACAATCAATTAACAACAAAATATCATCTATTACCTGTCCAATTCTAGCATCTGTAGAAACCTCAATCACCCCTGGCATCATCTCACCTGCTGCAATTCTTTCATAAGCATAGCGCGTAATTGTAGCCACATCATGAGTTAAGAGAACTCGATTTTCCGTAGCTGCCCAAGCGAGAATAGTTACATCATCTTTACCTAACAAACCAACATCCTGAACTCTGATAATATCAATATTAGGATTACGTCTAATTAATCCTCTCACAATAGTATTATCAAAATTCTCATCAGCTAAAAACTTTAACATACCTTCTGATTTGCTTGACGAGAAAGTAATCTATTTCGCAAATCTTGAGCATTAAAACGACTCTCATTTATTTGACGAACTTCTTGTTTTTGCTGCTGTCTTTGTTGTAAATAACTATCAACTTCCTCTTGATGATTCAGATAAAAAGCAATAGCAGCATAAACATCAGCAAGCATCAAAGATGGATAACGATAAGCTATTTCTTCAGCAGTTACCCCTTGATTAAACACAGAAACAATCGTATCTAAAGTCACGCGAGTATTACGAATAACAACTACGCCATCTTTAGTAGTTTCTAATGGTGCAGGTTCAGTAACAATTGCCAAAACCATAATTAATAACACAAAAATTATCATTCATAATAGCACATTTTGATAACATAGCGGACATTTTATTTGAATATTCTCTCTTCTTCTCTTCCTCTCTTCCTTCGTTTTTTCGTGCCTATGCCTTCGGCACGCTTCGCGAACGTGGTTCAATAAAAAAATCATCCTGAAAATCCTAAAATCCTGGACATCCTGATTCAGACAAAATTAAAAATCATCCTGAAAATCCTAAAATCCTGGACATCCTGATTCAGACAAAAAAAGGCAGAGCCTCAAAAAAAGCATTCCTAGTCAGAGACTAGGAACGAGATAAACGAGATGAAAACTAACCCAACTTAATAGTTTTCGTAATCACCGATAAACTTTCCTCAAACAAAGCCTCACGCCCCCAACGTTGCACCTGCTGACTTAACAAAAACTCCGGCTTTTGTTCAGCAAGAGAACTAACTTGTTGAAATAAACCAGCAGATTGAGCGCCACCTTGAGTTTCCATCCGCATACAACCGCCGGTTTCAGAACAAATTACCGTACCACAATTAGCTTGAGTATTAGTAGAACTCAAACGCAAAGCAATCAAATCACCAACAATTTCCCCAATATCAGCAACAGGAACACCTGCTAACTCTGCATTAATTTGTCTTTGATCTTTCGACACAAAAACAATATTGGTAATATCATAATCACCAAATTCTTTGCTGTAAGAAACAGGTTGCCATTCCAAGCGACTCGCTAACCAGCCTAAAAATAATAAAGCTTGGGCGGCATTGCCTTTTTCATAATCAATATTTACCCGATCAATTTCTCTCAAAGCTGCACGACGTTGGGGAGCATCATAAGCTTCTGCTGTTAATTCTTGCCATGCAGATAAACGTCGCCAATTTAAATCAGCTAAAGGAACTCCTGTATCTGCCAAATCTTGCAAAGTTAATAAATCACTTTCAGGAGCATTAAAATTACAAGAATCAACAATTACATTATTACAAACTGCCGCCAATCTCTTAAACAAAGGATTTTGAGAATCAGGAGTAGCTTTCCACCATAAAAACTTAGGCAAACCACCAATTAACAAAGCGGGAATCATGCCCCCAATACGTTCCAAAGCCGCAGCAGTACCAGTTAAGGTAATGTATTCACAACAAATTAATGTACTAGAAGACTGCTTTTGAATAGGACAATAGGCAGAAACCTGCGCCTTTACACCCTCATCTTCCCCCGCAATGGGACATAAAGCAATAATCCGGCAAGGGTTACGCAAAGCAATTTCATCAGCAATAGTGGGACTGGTGGGACTGTAAGTATAGCCCATTGCAGCACCATGACTATCACCATGTTCCCCACTGTGCTGAAGTTTAAAATATTCTTCCCGTAAAACCTTGATCGTTTCCGGTGTGGGAATACCGCTTTCTGGAAGTCCGTGTTTTTTCTGTAGTTCCCGCAGTGAAGTTTGGGTTTGGGGTCCCAAAATCCCATCAATAGGACCGTTATAAACACCAATAGCGGCTAACAAATACTGGGTTTCTTCTGGTTCATAAACCACTAGAGTAAATGTTGCAGCACGGGTAGCAGCAGGTAAACCGCCTTCTTCTCCTTGAATACCATAACTTTGCCAAATTTGACTGAGTTCGTTTTCAATATCAGTCAAACACACATCTTTAGGGGCTTGGAGAGAATAAATTGTAGAAGCTTCAGTTACCATAATTTTGGATTTTGGATTAATAATTGGGCATGGGGCATGGGGCATGGGGCATGGGGCATGGGGCATTGGGAAAAACTCTTACCCAGTCACCAGTCACCAATCACCAGTCCCCAGTCACCCCTTAAAGTCTGCGCCAACGGCGGCCGTCTTGGTTGATTAATAATTCAGCTTCTGCTGGTTCCCAAGTACCCGCTTCATACTGAGGAACAGTAGCGGGATCTGCGGGTAAGTCCCAAACAGACAGCGCAGGTGTCACTACACGCCAAGCAGCTTCTACTTCGTCAGACCGGGTAAACAATGTTTGGTCGCCCATCATACAATCTAAAAACAGGCGATCATACGCATCAGATGTAGCTTCAATCCCAAATGAACCATAAGTAAAGTCCATATCCACAGAACGGGTGCGGAAGTCTCCACCGGGCATTTTCACATCAAAACGGAGCGAAATACCTTCATTTGGTTGTATCCGCATTGTCAAAATATTGGCGTTTGCTTGTAATGCGGCTGATGGGAACATTCTGGAAGGTACTTCCCGGAAATGGATGGAAATTTCACTGACTTTTTTCGGCATCCGTTTCCCTGTCCGCAGATAGAAAGGTACACCTTGCCAACGCCAGTTATCCACCACAAATTTCATTGCTACATAAGTGGGTGTGGTGGAATTGGGATCAACTCCCGGTTCTTCTCGATATCCAGGGACTTTTTCTCCTTTCATCCAACCGGCGCTATATTGTCCGCGAATGGCAGAACGGGAAAGGTTATTCACATCTGCTAAACGAGTGGCTTGTAATACTTTCACCTTTTCTGTACGGATACTGTCAGCATCCATTGAGTTAGGTGCTTCCATTGCGGTTAAACAATACAACTGCATGAGGTGGTTTTGCAGCATATCCCGTAGCGCACCGGCACTTTCATAATATCCCGCCCGGTCTTCTACACCTACGGTTTCAGCAACGGTGATTTGTACGTGATCCACAAATTGCCGATTCCATAATGGTTCAAAAATGGCATTGGCAAAACGGAACACTAACAGGTTTTGTACTGTTTCCTTACCTAAGTAGTGGTCAATGCGGTAAACTTGGTTTTCTTTACAAACCTTCTGCACTACTTGGTTGAGACTTTGCGCTGATGCTAAATCACGCCCAAAGGGTTTTTCAATAACGAGACGGTTTTTGTAGGGATCGTCTAACATTCCCGCCGAACCTAGCTGTTTAATAGCTTCGGGGAAGAAGTTGGGCGCAACGGAAAGGTAAAACATCCGATTTCCCCGTGTTCCCCGTTGGGGGTCGAGTTCAGCGAGGAAGTTTTTCAGTTTTTGGTAACTTTCGGGGTTGTCAATGTCACCGGAACAGTAAAATAAACCCTTAGAAAAGTCTTGCCAGAGTTCTCCCAGTTCAACTTTGCTGTGAGCTTCCCGCATTCCTTTTTCCATCTGTTCCCGGAAGTAGTCATGGGTCCAGTCACGACGGGCGACACCAACAATGGTAGTTTCTGGGGGAATGCGTCTTTCCCGACGGAGTTTAAATAATGCAGGTACGAGTTTACGCCAGGTTAAATCCCCTGACGCGCCAAAGATAACAATAATTTGGGGTTCGGCCATCCCTTGTTGTTGGAGACCAACCCGCAAGGGATTTTCTAACAGACTGACCATAAGGATTTTGGATTTTAGATTTTGGATTTTAGGTTGGTGACTGGTGATTGGTAATTGGTGATTGGTGATTGGGGGATTAGTGATGGGTAATTGGTGATTGGGGGATTAGTGATTGGTAATTGGTGATTGGGGGATTCATGATTGGTGATTGCGTTATCAACCTCCCCATCTCCCCAGTCCCCAGTCCCCAGTCACCAGTCACCAGTCACCAGTCACCAGTCCCCAGTCCCCAGTCCCCAGTCCCCAGTCCCCAGTCCCCTATACTGGTGACAATACCTTGAGTTTCTCTTCTAAAGAGTTCATTAGGGACTGGAAGGGCTGAACAAACTTGTCAATACCCTCTACAAGTAGTTCTGACATCACTGCTTCAATATTGATGTTGATGTCAGGATCTTTTAAGCTTTGGATGAGGTTATGAGCTTCTGCAACTCCTGTTTCTAAACTGTCGCTCACATGACAATGATCAGCACAGGCTTTAATAGTCCCAGGTGGTAGAGTGTTTACTGTGTCATGTCCGATTAATTCGTTAACATACATGACATCGCTGTAACTGGGGTCTTTGGTGCTGGTACTTGCCCAAAGGAGACGTTGCACTTTTGCCCCTTTAGCTGCTAATGCTTGCCACCTATCACTGGCAATTATATTTTGATATTCTTGATAGGCGATTTTTGCATTAGCGATCGCAATTTTTCCTCTGACTGCCCTCAATCTTGCTTCGTGGTTAATATCATCAACGCCTTTCTGCAATTTAGCATCAATCTTAGCATCAATGTTGGTATCAATCCGACTCAAGAAAAAGCTGGCTACTGAAGCAATTTTACTAATGTCCTGACCTTCATTTACCCGTTTTTCTAAACCCCGAATATAAGCCCAAGCTGCATTTACATAGCTTTCTACTGCAAATAACAGGGTAATGTTAACGTTAATTCCTGCGGCTATTGTCGCCTTTACAGCAGGTAAACCAGCATCAGTTCCCGGAATTTTAATCATCACATTTTCCCGCCCAATTTCTTGGCAATAGCGACGGGCTTCATTTATTGTAGCTTGGGTATCATGGGCAATGGTGGGAGGAACTTCAATACTCACATAACCATCCAGTCCCTTGGTCGCATCATACACAGGGCGCAGAATATCACAAGCATTGCGGATATCTGCAAAAACCAGAGATTCATAAATTTTGTATGTGGGTAAACCAGCACGCATCCCCGCTTCAATGTCAGCATCATAAATGGCATTCCCAGTAATTGCTTTTTCAAAAATGGCTGGGTTGGAGGTAATACCAGAGATTCCTTGATCTTCTACCAGGTTTTGCAGTTCCCCAGATTGAATAATGTCACGGCTTAAATTATCCATCCAGATACTTTGACCGTGGTTTTTAATCTCTAATAAATGATTGGTTGCCATAACTATTTTTTAACTCCTCTTAACATTGTTTTTTGTGAAGTTGAGAAGTTTACTCATCCTAATTTCTTGATGGAGAAGCGTCAATTTATATGAATGAACCGCAAAGTACGCAAAGTACACGAAGGAAGAGGGAAGAAAAGAAGGAGAAAAGAAGGAGAAAAGAATTTATCAATCAAATAATTCGGCGTTTCTTGACCAGGAAATGGTTTAATTGAGTGTATTTTTCACTTCACATCCAAACATTGCTAGTCCTACATTCCAATCCCAATGTGCCAATGTTTAGCTTCGATTACTGGCCATACTAAATGCTTTTACTGGATTTTGGCTACTGACCTTTTTGCATAAATGACTCGACTTTAGCTACATCCTGTTGACTACCAATAATTAATGGTGTGCGTTGGTGCAGTTGTTTAGGGACTACATCCAAAATATCCTCTGTTCCAGTAGTAGCAAGCCCTCCAGCTTGTTCTATCAAATATGCCAAGGGTGCAGTTTCATAAAGTAGTCGTAACTTACCTTCTGGTTTTTGTAATGTACCCGGATAGAGAAATACACCACCTTGTACTAAAATTCGGTGAATATCGCTGACCATCGCCCCACTATAACGGGCAGTATAACCTTCTGTCTTATGCACATAACGAATATACTCTCTAAAGGATTCTTCCCACTGCCAGAAATTTCCTTCATTAACACTATAAACAGCACCATGTTCAGGAATTTTCACGTTTTCTTGTGTGAGAATAAATTCTCCTAAACTGGGATCAAGGGTAAAGAAATGTACACCTTTACCAATACTGTAAACCAGCATGGTACTTGGTCCATAAAGAATATAACCTGCTGCTAGTTGTTTCCGTCCATGATTTAATAAGTCTTTAGCTTCACCATCTAAGTCTGTTCCTTCTTGTTGACGGATGGAAAAAATTGAACCTAAACTGAGGTTAATATCTGTGTTAGATGAACCATCAATGGGATCATATAATAGGGTATAACGTCCAATAGGGCAGTTTTCGGGGATGTAATAAGGTTTTTCCATTTCTTCCGAAGCCAAGCGACAAACTAAGCCACTTTGCTTAAATACAGAAATAAACACTTCATTAGCATAGACATCCATTTTTTTCACAGATTCACCTTGGACATTCACTTCCCCTGTGAAACCCAGAACATCTTCCATTAAACCTGCACGGGTAAACCGTCTGGCAATCAGTTTACCAGCTAAGGCGATGCGATTCATTAACGCACTCAAATCCTGTGCTTCTGGTCCAAAACTCTGGAGTTGTTGGAGGACATGACGGGATAAGGTTGTACAATCTCGGTCTAGGGCTTTATCAGTGGATGATTCTAACGTTTCTGCTACTTGAGTCATTTTGGTTACTTCCTGGGATTTTGCCTATAGCGGTTTTTAGCCACTACTTCTATCTTAGAAAGGTATTCTGACCTCTTGAAAATGATTTTAGATAAACTAAAGAATTGATATTCTCGTTCCTATACTCTGTATGGGGATCAATTATGGAAGGCTATGTGTTCAATGAAGATAGAGGGAGAACCTCGATAATGGCATTCCCAGTCTGAGACTGGGAACGAGATAACCCACAAATCCAAATTTTTCAAGTTTCTGCTACTACTGGTGTGGGTTGGGATGAGTGGTATGGGTGGTTAAGTAAAAATGTGAATAATTCAGTTGATTTGATATCTGTGTAAATTCAGGAAAAAATACCTAACTATTTACAAAATTAGGTATTTTTTCTTATTTACTTTTTAAGTAAAAGTGCTATATTAAATTTTGCACTGTTTGGACAAACTGATACACAGACAAAAGCTGAGAAATTCAGCAAAAAAGTTTCAGAATATGCAACTTCAAAAGAGGTGATATCTTCTTTGAGCAAGGAAATTGGTGAACCTAAATAAACTGAAACTGAAGAAGAGTTTATAGAAAGAGCAAGTAATTTACTTAGAAACTTGTTAAAGAAAAAATTTAATGTTTAGCTATAGAATAGCATTTTAAAAGTTTTAACCAAGTTCTCTGAGACTGAAAGCGATCGCCCAAAGCTTCCTGTCTAAATGTTTTGTCACGATATTAGATCACCGACTTCTTTTTTTATCTTGTCAGTAAATGATAAGTTAATTGGAGAAGTCGGGGATCTGGGCGTGATTTTAGGTTACAATAGGAGCAGTAATTTTAATAAATGACGTTATGGGAATTAAAGATTTATTACTGCCATTTCGTGAGGAAATATTACAAATTGCTGCTAAATATGGAGCTTATAATCTACGGATTTTTGGTTCAGTTGCTAGAGGTGAAGCAACACCAGATAGTGATGTAGATTTTTTAGTGGAACTAGAACCACATCGCAGTTTATTCGATTATATCGCTTTAAATCAAGATTTGGCAGTATTATTAGGGCGTAAAGTAGATATTGCTGAACCTGAAAATTTACATGATTTAATTAGAGATAAAGTATTAAGTGAGGCTGTACCATTATGAAAGATGAACGTTTATATTTAAGTAATATTAAAGAATGTATTGAACGGATAGAAGAATATACTCAAGGTGGAAAAGAAGAATTTATGCAAACCAAGATGATTCAAGATGCTGTGATTCGCAATTTTGAAATTATTGGGGAAGCGACAAAAAGATTATCACCTGAATTAAGAAGTCAATATTCTGATATTCCTTGGCAACAAATGGCAGGTTTACGAGATGTATTAATTCATGATTATTTAAAGGTGAATTTGAATTTGGTTTGGCAAATTATTGAGCAAAATTTATCTGATTTAAAATTACAAGTTACACAGATATTACAAAATTTAGGTGATGCTCGTTAAATGTCTTCAATAAAGATAGAGGCAGAGCCTCTATAAGACCATTCCCAGTCTGAGACTAGGAACGAGACAACAAAACAACCTAAAATAGAAATAAGAGTATTCAGATAAAATAACATCCTGAAAATCCTTTAATCCTGGAAATCCTGATTCAGACAGTTTCTACGGTAAATAATCTGCGTTAAGAACATCCGTAACAGAAAAAGGAGGGTTTTCAGGAAATAAATTAGGAGATAATTGATATCTTTTCAGGATATATTGCCTAGCTTTTTGATAACATTCTTCAAAAATATCATCCAGCATATTTCTTAAACTCGGACTATCTTCCAGAGTTAATTCTATTTGTAATCTTTGTTCCGCAACTGTATTACGCCATCCTCTAGCATTATTTTCTTTTTCTAACTGCCAATATTCCAGTTTTAATATATGCTCAATTAAAGTTATTAAACGACTTTTCAATTCTTTTTTCTCGCTTCTACCCATGCTGTTGATTTCTTCTATCAAATTTCTAATATCTAATTCATCAAATTTATTGTTTTCTAATAAATTGGCTGTTGTTTGTAGCCAAAGATAGAAATCCTGTTCGTACAATTTTTTTGAGTCTATTTCTATTTTTAATTTTTCCATAGTTTAGTTACTATTTAAATCTAGATTTTCTGTTATTATACCACAGTTAGCAAAGCTGCCTCTACAATCATTAAAAAACTATAGTGATCCGATTTGATTCATGAATTTTTCGTGGAGGCAGGGAACAGGGAACAGGGAACAGGAAAGAAGGCTTTCCGTGTGTACTGAGTTCTGTATGGCTACGCCACGCAAGCTATCAAAAATCAAATAGGAGTCCTATACTAACATGAAGCGAATTATCCTCTACAGTAAACCCGGTTGCCATCTCTGTGAAGGTTTACAAGAAAAGCTAGAACAAATTACCAGTATTTCTTTTAATTTGGAAATACGCGATATTACGACTCGTGAAGATTGGTTTGCTGCTTATCAGTATGAAATTCCAGTTTTATTTTTATCGAACCACAGAGACACAGAGAACGCAGAAGAGTTACAACCTATACCCCGTCCTTCTCCTCGCGCAAATGTTCGGCAGTTGGAACAATTGCTTTTAAAATATATTCCCAATACAGAAAAAAATCATGCAGAATAGGCGCAAGGTTAGCTTGTGGCGAGGTGCGATATATGAATTTACGGGAATTATTGGCGGTTGTTGATGGTTTAGAATGTCCTCAGTCCGCTGATGTGGAAGTTCAGGGGATCAAAACTAACTCCCATGCTTGCGGTGTGGGAGATTTGTTTATCGGAATGCCAGGAACTAGAGTAGATGGGGGTGAGTTTTGGCAAAGTGCTTTAGCTGCTGGTGCTGTTGCTGCTATTATCTCTCCAGATGCGATCGCCAAATATCCACCTAAACAATCGGAAATGGTGATCAGTGCCAGTAATATGAATAAGGTCTGCGCGGAAATTTCCGCGGCTTTTTATGGTTATCCTGGACAAAAGCTCAAAATGGTGGGCGTTACCGGCACGAACGGTAAAACCACAACTACCCACCTGATTGAATATTTTCTCACAAAAGCCAATTTGGCGACGGCTTTGTTAGGAACTCTTTACACTCGTTGGCCTGGTTTTTCCCAAACTGCGGCTTTTACTACTCCTTTTGCGGTAGACTTACAACACAATCTAGCTCAAGCGGTTGATGCTGGGTGTGAGTTCGGGGTAATGGAAGTCAGTTCCCATGCTTTAGCGCAGGATCGGGTTTTTGGATGTGCTTTTGAGGTAGCTGTATTTAGCAATCTCACCCAAGATCATCTTGACTATCACAAGGATATGGAAGATTATTTTGGGGCGAAGGCTTTGTTATTTAGTCCTGATTATCTCCAAGGTAGAGCTATTATTAATGCTGATGATGAATATGGTAAACGTTTAATTGCTGGCTTAGGAAAAGATCGGGTTTGGACTTACAGCGTTAATGATCATACTGCTGATTTGTGGATGAGTGGTTTAAATTATCAGCCAACAGGTGTGAGCGGAATTTTACATACTCCTAAAGGTGATGTCGCTTTTAGTTCTCCTTTGGTGGGACAATATAATTTAGAAAATCTTTTGGCGGCTGTGGGTGCGGTTTTACATCTAGGTTTAGATTTACAGGTAGTGGCAAAATCTATACCTGATTTCCCTGGAGTGCCAGGAAGAATGGAACGGGTGCAAATTAGCGATCATCAAGATATTAGCGTAATTGTGGATTATGCCCACACTCCTGATAGTTTAGAGAATTTACTGAAAGCTGCACGTCCATTTATACCGGGAAGAATGATTTGTGTGTTTGGTTGTGGGGGAGATAGAGACAGGACGAAACGCCCAAAAATGGGTAAAATTGCCGCAGAATTAGCGGATATTGCGGTGGTAACGTCAGATAATCCCCGCACAGAAAACCCTGATAAGATTTTAGAGGATATTTTGGCTGGTATTCCTGATGTTGTGCAAGCGGTGGTAATTGGCGATCGCGCTACTGCCATCCGTACTGCTATTTTGGAAGCTCAACCCGGTGATGGTGTATTATTGGCAGGTAAAGGCCACGAAGATTATCAAATTTTGGGTACGGAAAAAATTCACTTTGATGATCGAGAACAAGCACGGGAAGCTTTACAGGAAAGAGGTGACAGGTGACAGATGACAGCAAAGAGACAGGGAAGCAGGGAGTAGGAAGCAGGGGAAGGTATGGGAGGAAAGGGAAGTTCATAACCCAGTCCCCAGTCCCCAGTCACCAATCACCCAAAATCAGCTAGATTAACTTGTAGGTTAAAATAGGGGCAAATATGCCAAGAACACAGAAAAACGATAACTTTGTTGACAAGTCTTTTACCGTTATGGCAGATATTATTCTCAAAATACTGCCAACTAACAAGAAAGCTAAGGAAGCTTTTGTTTATTACCGTGATGGTATGTCAGCCCAAGCTGAAGGCGAATATGCTGAAGCTTTAGAATATTATGAAGAAGCTTTATCTTTAGAAGAAGATTCTAACGACAAGAGTTTTATCCTTTATAATATGGGTTTAATTTATGCTAGTAATGGCGATCATGAAAAAGCTTTAGAATTTTATCATCAAGCAATTGAATTAAACCCCCGTCTACCCCAAGCTTTAAATAACATCGCTGTAATCTATCACTACAAAGGTGAAAAAGCCAAAGAAGAAGGAGATAATGACGCTGGTGAAGCGTTGTTTGATCAAGCTGCGGATTATTGGATTAGAGCGATTCGTTTAGCTCCCAATAACTATATTGAAGCACAAAACTGGTTAAAAACTACCGGGCGATCGCAAATTGACGTATTCTTTTAATTTGGTGATGGGTGATTGGTGATGGGTGACTGGGGACTGGTGACTGGTGACTGGTGACTGGTGACTGGTGACTGGTGAC
>NZ_JAQMTI010000258.1:0-7297 GCF_028329225.1 Sphaerospermopsis kisseleviana CS-549
CTTTTAACATACTCCCCTCCTTTTTTCTGACTGGAGGGGATTTTATTACTTTATTGACCCACTGACTTCACAAATTCCCCCCTGGCGTTCACGAAGTGCAGCGTAGCTATCGCTCTTCCTCATAACTAGCAACTTGGGTTACATATACATTTTCTCAGTTTTTGACCATTTTTTTCTTTTTCTTTGTGAGAAATCCGGGGGTTAACGCCTTCTGTCACTCGGTTTCCAACAAAGTTGAAGCCACAGAAATATCATATCTTTGTCCAGATTGTGTCACATCAAAATCCATAATCAGTCGTTTAATATGTGAAAAATGCTGGCGTTTTCTAGCAATTAATTCCGCAATAATTTCTCTGGTTTCCCGTTGGGTTTCTGGATCATATACAAGTAACTGCTGTTGTAAAAAAGCATCAAGAACTTCTTTTTTATCTGATTCAGGTAACACTGCCGCATTCCAAGCAATGGCAGCCAAACTAAAAAAAGCCTTTAATTCTTTTAAATTGTCTATGGAATCCATATAGGGTGCTATAAAATCTTTCATAACTTCCGACATTTTGATTGCACCCTTGGGTTCTATAAGCATATTTGCTGCTAGTTCTCCAAAAACGCCCTCTGTCATTTTAGTTCTGAGTGCTTCCAGATGTTTTCGTCTCTTCTGAGAACTTTGTTTTTCTTGCATCAACTCCTTAAAATCTCTGGACTTTCTTGCCATAATTACACCCTTTTGGTATTTCTACAATTCTTAGACTTCTTGCATAACATCACTTATGTTGCATTCAGATTTTATAATAATCTTTCGTGGGAAGTTTTGTCTAGTAACAACACATAACTTCAATGTAAAATCGTCTCTATATCTGATACGATGAATTTGTATACATAATTTAGTGGTATCTAACATCATTTGCTGTCGGTACATTTTTTAACTTTTTCGCTGTGTTCTCAATGCTATCCCCACTACTTGCTGCTTTTACTAAAATTTCAAATAACGTTTGTTGGTCAAATCCACCTTGAGTTTTAATTGAGAAGTTCTCTGCTAAACATTCAATAACTTCTTCCAGGGTTTCCGAATCCGTTAAAGCCAAATGTTCTGATGGAAAAATCAATTAATTTCAACCAATATGTGACACACTACTTTCATTATCTCATCTTTGGATAACCCTGATAGCACTATAAGCATTATTTATATTTTATGTACTTTATCTGACAGCGTGTACGTAGATAACCATTAGCGATCGCTCTTCGGAGAAAAACTTTTTGGTTTACTGGTCAGTAATCTTTCCAATTGCTCTGCTATTACTTCATCTTCCACCATTGGTCGCTGTTTCTTTTTGGCATGGTCTCTGTTGCTTTTTTTACTGCTGGTCATGGCTAGACTAAATTCCTCAATCACTTGTCTAGATTGAGTTTCCCACTCTTTTGATCTCTGTTAATACTACCCTTGACAATCTTCCCTTTTCCTTAACTTGTCACGAATGTGCTAAGACCGCAGCAAAGGCTGATAAGTCTGAACTGAGTGCAGAATATTTTGACACTTACAATGAGATAAAAGCCTTGCCGGACAGAGAAATTAAATTACTTTTAGCAGAAAAAGATAATCAAATCCGCAGATTAGAGAATATGGTAATGAAGGCACTTGAGCGTCCTAGTTTTTATTCAAACACCCAAATAGAAAAGGTAAATACAATGACTAATAATCCTGGTGGAATTTCCCAAAATGTAAGTGGTGGTAATGTGTATGGTGGGATGCAAGCAGCACAGGGTAATAATAACGTGCAAACATCAACCACTTATTCTTCATCAGAACAAAAACAAAACCTTGCAGAAGCCACAGCAGAAATTCAGGCATTGCTAGAGCAGTTAAGCCAGTCTTATCCTACTGAAACAATGTCAGGAAAAATGGCACTGGCAGCAGAAGCCACACAACGCATCGAAAATAACCCAACTTTAATGCAGAAAACAATCAGTGCGTTGAGGGCTGGTGGTACGGCGGCTCTAGAACAAGCCCTCAGTCATCCCGCAGCCAGCTTTGTCATTGCTGCTTTAGATGATTGGAATAAAAACAATCAATAAATTATTAACTTGAATTAGGAACACTAGATCAATTTAGAACAATCCAAAATTGGTTTGGTGTGAAAAAGCATTTTATTTATTGCTATCAAATTTTAACTATGGATCAGCCGAAGTCTCCTGACGATAATCAAGCATCTTTGCCTGAAACTGGTATAGGACAGGAGGTTAATAATTCAACGTTCGGTGGTGGACAGCAGGCTGCAATAGGTAATGATAATATCCAAAATCAGGGGAACAATAACTGGCTAGGTAATACCTTAAATTTTTTCTTTGGGCAGCAGACAACAACCCCAGTAGGCAACCCTGATCGACCAAAGAACGAGCGGATACTATTAGCCTCAGTTAAGGAAGAAGTGACTTCCCGGTTAAGGCAATCTCTACACAATGCTGTGCTGATTAATTTGGGGAAAGAATCACAACCTCAACAAGTAAAAAGACCTTGGGATGCTGAGATAAAAATTGGACTAAAGCCTGCTGAACCTCTCCCAGATACCACAACAATTTTGGAAATTTTTGACTCCCAAGAAATTGCAGGTAAGTTGCTAATTCTGGGAAATCCTGGTGCTGGGAAAACTACTACAATGCTAGATTTAGCGAAAGCTTTAATTGCACGGGCAGAACAAGATGCTGATTATCCAATTCCAGTATTGTTTAACCTCTCGGCTTGGAAGTATGATAAGCAGTCGATGCGGGATTGGTTGGTGCTGGAATTAAAGTCGAAATATGTAGTGCGTCAGGATATTGGTGCAAAGTGGTTGGATGATGCCAAGTTGTTACCAATGTTGGATGGGTTGGATGAACTAGAGTCAGCACGTCAGGAAGCTTGTGTCAATAATATTAATAAATTTTTGCAAAGTGAATGGAGATCGCAGTATTTAGTGGTTTGTAGTCGCTCGGAAGAATACACAAATTATAAAATCAATCTGCAATTAAATGGAGCAATTTTTCTACAACCACTTACAGATAAACAAATTCAGGCATATTTAACAAGGCTAAACCAACTAGAATTATGGAGAATAATACAAGTTGATACAGAGCTATTAAAGTTGCTGAGAACATCTCTATTTTTATCAATTTTAGGATTTATCTCATTGCATAAAGCTTTATCTCTTCAAGAGTGGAAAACACTTACATCAACTCAAACACGACTGGAATACCTTTTTGGTACTTACTGGGAAACGGCAATAAGACGAGATATTGTGACTCCACAAATGGAGTCTCAGGGATTTAAAAGCCGTTCTTATGGAAAGAAAAAACCTCCGAGTGAAAAGCAAACACGACGGTGGTTACTGTTTTTGTCACAGCAGTTACAAAAAGAATCCAAAACTGAATTTTTGATTGAAAAAATGCAATTGTCTTGGTTGATAAATAATAGACAAAAATGGACTTATAGAATATCTTTTGGGATGCTTAGTGCCTTGATAGTTGGAATGATTTTTGGGACATTTGGTGAACTAAATGTTGGTCTAACCTTTGGGCTCATTGGCGGACTAATTGGTGGGTTTAAGGAAATTAGACCTGTTGAATCATTTCGTTTTAATTTTACTGATAAACTAGGTAAAAATTTATTTAAAAACATAATCTATGGACTACTTACTGGACTTAGTTTTGGATTGATTGGTGCATTAATTGGTGAATTTTTTTTAAGGCTGAGTGGCAGAGGTTTGATTGCCGGGGCGTTTTTTGGCTTAATTAGTGGTGTGATTATTGGACTAATTAATGGGTTAAAAGCTGATATCCAAACTCGAACAAAACCAAACCAAGGAATTTTGGAGTCTGCAAAGAACTCGGCTGTAATTACCCTAAGCATCCTACTCATTTTTGTTCTGATACAGGGTTTAGCTTCGCAAACTCTCAGCAACATCTTTACTCAACCTAAGTTCACTAGTCTTGTAGTTTGTTTACTGGCTGCATCAGTATGCGGGTGTGGTTCAGCAAGTGGTGGTCAAGGTGGTATGCAGCATTTTACCCTACGCCTCGTCCTCTACTTCAACGGCTACATCCCCTGGAACTACGCCCGATTCCTCGACTACTGCACTGAGCGATTATTTCTTCAGCGTGTTGGTGGTCGCTACCGCTTCATCCACAAACTGCTGCAAGACCACTTCGCTCAAACAGAGTGCAAACGGAATTAAGCAGATACTACCAACTCACACAAGGCGATCGCCAATCCCGTCGCCTTCAAATTTATCGAAGGCTTGAGCCATGAAAATCTGCGCTTGGATGTAGCTGATACCATCACTGGATTTGTCTTCGTGAGCTATACTCAATTTTTATTCAAGCTTCTAAATAGAAAAGGTAAATATAATGACTAATAATCCTGGTGGAATTTCCCAAAATGTAAGCGGCGGTAATGTGTACGGTGGTATGCAAGCGGCGCAAGGCGACAACAACCAGCAAACAATGGAGACTAATGTAATCGCATCTGGTGAAAAACAGCTAAACTGATAAAAATAATGAGCCTATTTAAAAATATTCAAGATGCAATCTGCAACCCACAAGTGAAATTGTCTGATATACTCAATACCTTAGCCAAAAAAAGAGTATAAAAAGAGGGCTGATGTAGTAGAGTTATAGTCTTCCACAACGATAACTCGAAAGCCACACACAGCCCATGTTTGATATCTTAACACTCTTGCAATGCCTCCTACCAGAAATAAAAGTGACAACAATACGTCAGTTGAGCCGGATCATCATGGCGATGTTAGCAATGAGCGGACGAGTGACAATGTTGGGAATATCGCGTTGGGCAGGAACTGGTGGTAGTTATCGGACAGTGATGAGATTCTTTGCGACAGTCATACCCTGGGCAACAGTATTCTGGGTATTTTTTCGTCGGCATTTGTTTTGTCCAAATGATGTTTATTTGTTGGCTGGAGATGAGGTAGTAATAAGCAAAGCTGGGAAAAAAACACATGGATTAGATAGGTTCTTTTCCAGTCTAATGAGTAAACCGATATCGGGGTTATCTTTCTTTACATTATCGTTAGTAAGTGTCAAACAAAGGCACTCATATCCGATTCAGATAGAACAGGTGATAAAAAGTGATATAGAAAAAAGTAGTGGCTCACCAAACTCAGAAATAAAATCTCAAGAAAAACGGGGAAGAGGACGACCAAAAGGGAGTAAGAATAAAAACAAAAAAGAGGTGGTTTTCACATCTGAATTACTAAGAATTAAGAAGATGATTAATGAGCTATTCAAGTTAATGGCTAATTTGATTCCCATTACTTACTTAGTATCTGTGGGATAACTGATGTCTTCTGGCGCACAACTAGCATCTAATATTAATTTCCCTCGATTCTTCACCTCATTTTTTGAATCCTCTTCCCCTGACTTTTTTGTTTTTACTTCTACCTCTTCTTGACTTTCTAACACTTTTTTGACTATTTCTTGATTCAATCTGTTGACTAAGTTCATATCTATTCTTTCTCGAAAATGAACTAGCATTGATGGGTCAAATGGGGAATGATTACTATAGGCTGACATTCCTATAAAGTATTGCAGATAGGGATTCTCTCTTATTTGTTCTAAGGATTTTTACCTATTTTACCCCTTTTCCTTGCACTTTGTTCCTCTTTTATGCCCCTAAACTCTTGATTTATCTAGGTTTTGCGTTTATTCAGCAACCCCTATATAAGAAAAAAGTATACTGAGTAAGGCTTTTAGTCTGGTGAAAGCTTCACACTTATTTATCCGATCTTGCTAAGCTGTTGTGCATTTAATTTGTATAAGTGGAACAGGCAAGATGCTTGTTCCACAAGAGTTCAGAATATTAGGATTCTACAATTTAGCTGTGTAACAGCTTAAACATTACCGAAAACAAAAGTTGAAGACTCTTATCAAGAAAAGCTAAAACCATTATTATTCCGCTGAATTGCGCTCATAACATTGCCTAGTTTGAGCCAAACTAGGCAATGTTTGAATGTTGGAAAGACATAAAATACATGGCTACTTTACAAAAGTTTACATCGTAATAAATTTTGCGCGTATCTTGTCTTTACCCCCCTTACATTCATCATAATTTTATTGTGTGATATACGCTACCAGTCCTTTTATTGAATATCTTTATTTCCATTATTTCAACTCTTAGCCTATATTCAAGAAAAAGGATTTCTTTTGGGTCTTGAAAAGTTGGTTTACTTAACCGTGATTGTTCGTCTATGGGGTCTGACTTTATTATTTTACAGATAAACATTACGCCCATATTATCTTTTAAATTTATCGCTGCGTCTCGATTCATTGTTAGCTGAATATTCTGCTTTTCAATAACTCTACCAGGAAATAAAACCCAGGTTATATAACCGATTTTTTCTACCTCTACTGTAGCTCCATAAGCATTTGAACCTTTATACGTACCAAGATCAACAATTTGAGAATCTAAGCTATAACCCTTTTCGTAACCTATTAATCGATCACCGCCGTTGATTATCGCCTCCGATATAAAACCTTCATAACTTGATGGAATCTCTATGCTAAACAAATTTGAATCAGCATCATAGGAGGTTTTAACGTCTAATAAAAACCTCCTATATTTTTGAGCAACAAAAGCTAATTTACTGTCAAGACTTACCGTTCCAAGTATTGGTTTAATTTGTTCCCTATTGATTCTTTCGTTAAATTCCTGTGTAGTTTCAAATTCACCTTTTTTAAAAAATTCTTTTCTTTTTGTTAACACATCTATAATTGCTTTTAAGTCATGTCCTAAAAAGTCTGGAGTTATCCGTATAGACTCATTGTAAGGTACAGTTAAATACTTTGTTTTACTAGGTTTCTTACTTTTATCTTGCAAACTCAATTTATTTGTATTTGCAATTGTATGCGGTTGCAAAAAAAAAGTATTCAACAGTATAAAAGTTGTTAGACCTGCAATAGTTTTTTTCATTTTATATACGTCTCAATTTTTTTTGTTACATTATACAGCTAAATTATACGGTTTCTATTCAATCAGTAAGACAAAAAGTTTTTCTCCGAAGAGCGATCACTAAGTATTGTGCAGTAGGTAGTAACTTAAAACACAGATGCAAGCAACCGTATATATTAAAAATACTTATACACTATGAAACCCTGCTTCATTTTACCAATATAGGACTTACGCATTGACAGGATCAACCAAATATGAGGTACGGATTTCAGGCTTTTTAACGTGATTTTTTAATGATTTTTGAGTGATCGCTATTGATCGGAAGTTAATCGACAAAAGCCTGAAACGACGGATTTTCGTTCA
>NZ_JAQMTI010000259.1:0-33642 GCF_028329225.1 Sphaerospermopsis kisseleviana CS-549
CCAATCACCAATCAACAATCACCAATCACCAATCACCAATCACCAATCACCAATCACCAATCACCAATCACCAATCACCAATCACCAATGCCCAAAAAACAAAAGTTTCCTCATTTACTGGGTTCTAAGTGGACAGCACAGCAAAAAGTTGATGGTTGGCGACATTTTCAAGTTGTTAACCGTAAAAATCAGGGTAAGTGGGTCTATGCGGAAATGGTAGCTGCTTGTGACCCTAATGTGCGTTTTTGGATCAATGCCAAATTATTACAGGATAACTCTCAATGGCACGCCGGCTGGCAATCTTTACAGGAAATTAATGATCTGGAAAAAATTAATAACATTAGATGATCATACATAAAATTTAACTATTTCATGATTTGATTAACTTTTCTCAGATATTTGAATATTTAATATTAATTAACAACAATGATCGCAGATACTCAGAGATCAAAAATAGATGCAGATTACTTTTGTGTTCCTCCAGTCCCAAAAACCCTAAATTTACCCTAAATTTATATCCTCTCTCAAATCTCAAGTCTATTCTCCTGGTATGCACTGACGATAGTTATGCTCATCAGCAATAACATCTTATTTGCTGCTTAATAAACTTGGGCAATGATTGAATAATTCTATGGAAACCATTAATAAAATACTATTTTAGCTAATTTGTCTTTTGTAACTATTTTTATATAAAAAATTTAAAAATATGAATAAATCAATTTTTTAAGATTTTTTAGAGATTTTAGAGTTTATTTTAGCCTTAATTATCAAAATATCTTTTTAATAAATCAATTATCTTTGATTTGATGATTTTTAGACCCTTTGCTTTTCTAGGAATTTGCACAATAATGGCACTCACAGACCTCACACATCTCCATAACTGGTTGAGTGCTGGGTAAAGGTACAAGCTAAGAAAAGAAACTATTAGAGGTAAAGAAAAATGAAATTAGCAGTGTATGGAAAAGGCGGTATCGGTAAATCTACAACCAGCTGTAATATATCCGTAGCCCTAGCTAAACGGGGTAAAAAAGTGCTGCAAATTGGTTGTGACCCTAAACACGACAGTACCTTTACCCTGACCGGGTTTTTGATTCCTACTATCATCGACACCCTACAAGAGAAAGACTATCACTACGAAGATGTTTGGCCAGAGGATGTGATCTATAAAGGTTATGGTGGAGTTGATTGTGTCGAAGCTGGAGGCCCCCCAGCCGGTGCGGGGTGTGGTGGTTATGTGGTAGGTGAAACAGTCAAACTCTTAAAAGAACTTAACGCTTTTGATGAATATGACGTAATTTTATTTGACGTTCTCGGTGATGTGGTTTGTGGTGGTTTTGCAGCACCTTTGAACTATGCCGACTACTGTATGATCGTTACAGACAACGGTTTTGATGCCTTATTTGCTGCTAACCGCATCGCTGCTTCCGTCCGTGAAAAAGCCAGAACTCACCCCCTGAGACTAGCGGGGTTAATCGGTAATCGTACTGCTAAACGTGACTTAATTGAAAAATACGTAGAAGCCGTACCAATGCCAGTTTTGGAAGTATTGCCTTTAATAGAAGATATCCGTGTTTCCCGCGTTAAAGGAAAAACGCTGTTTGAGATGGCTGAGTCAGATCCTTCCCTGAGATACGTTTGCGACTATTATTTAAGTATAGCTGATCAGATATTAGCGCGTCCTGAAGGTGTCGTTCCGAACGATGCCCCTGATCGTGAACTTTTTTCACTTTTGTCAGATTTTTATTTAAATCCGAGTAAACCACAGGTAACAAATCCGGAAGAGGAATTAGACTTGATGATTGTATAAAACAATTTACCTCTTCAGGATGGGGGAGATTATGGCCTTCTTTGATAGTTTTACGGATTCAATCAAACAAAAGTGGTTACAGTTCTTTCAAGTCAACCGTGACTGGATTACCTTGCAAATGGCAGTCGAATCGGTTTATACCCCCGATGGCGGGAAGCGTCCTTCCTCTTACCTCATTCTGGGAGTAGTAAATGCCCTAGAACCTAAATTAGCCCAGTTGATGTTTCCTTTTGCCAAATTAAATCCTGATGCTGATACTCTAATTGACGTGCTAGGGCTGCATTTTGATGCAGATATTGTCCTTGGTAATCGGTTGAGTCCTACCCAAGAACCAAAAATTTATTCTCATGCTTCCCAAGAGGTTACAGAAAACATTTCTGAAGATCAACCATCAGCAGTCGATGATTTCAGCGTTGTTGAGGAAAAAAACTCTGTTCAAGAGTTCACAATGGATGTCAGGGAACATCAATGGCAAGAGGAAGATTCACTGGCAAGTAAAGATGCGTTTGATTCAATTTCTTTATCTGAAGAAAACATCACAGATGAGTTTAAATCAGCACCTGATTTAGAAACAGAAAAAGACTTTAGCGGGATGTCTTTTGAGACTGTCAATTTAACAGCAGATAACGAACATCAAGCTATAGATGATTTCAATCTATCCGATGAAAATGGATTGGATGATTTAAAGCAACCAGATGAAAGTGAATTTCGTGATGTGATTTCTGATGTTTGGGGAGATGATTCATCTCTTCTGGAAGAGGGTGAAGAAAATAATAACCTTTTAGGTGAAGAATTACCTTCTGAGGTTTTTGATGAGTCAGAAATGGCTCGTCTCTTCCCCAACAATATAAATCAGTGAATAGGGGACTGGGGACTGGGGAAGAAAATTTTAGATTTTAGATTTTAGATTGGAGATAACAAAAACAATCCAAAATCCAAAATCCAAAATAAAAAACTCCTGTCACCTGACTCCTGACTTGTAAGCATTAAAAATTAAGGGGAGAAGATTACAATGACTATCGCTACAGAAAATACCGCTTTAAATTTTGAATGTGAAACTGGTAATTATCATACTTTTTGTCCTATTAGTTGTGTGGCTTGGTTATATCAAAAAATTGAAGATAGTTTCTTTTTAGTTATTGGTACAAAAACCTGCGGTTATTTTCTACAAAATGCGATGGGGGTGATGATTTTTGCTGAACCCCGTTATGCAATGGCTGAGTTAGAAGAAGGTGATATTTCGGCTCAGTTAAATGATTATCAAGAATTGAAAAGATTGTGTGAGCAAATTAAACGCGATCGCAATCCTAGTGTTATCGTTTGGATTGGTACTTGTACCACGGAAATTATTAAAATGGACTTGGAAGGTTTAGCCCCCAAGTTAGAAGCGGAAATTGGTATTCCTATTGTTGTCGCTCGTGCTAATGGTTTAGATTATGCTTTTACTCAGGGAGAAGATACGGTTTTAGCTGCAATGGCTAACCGTTGTCCTGATAAAGCACCAGTTTCAGAAACAGAAAAAAATGAACGGAATGCAATTCAAAAGTTATTACATTTCGGGAAGAAAAAGGAAGATGTTGTACAAGAAGAATCAGAATATGTAGATCATCCACCTTTGGTTTTATTTGGTTCTTTACCTGATCCAGTTGTTACCCAATTAACTTTAGAATTAAAGAAACAAGGTGTTAAAGTTTCTGGTTGGCTACCTGCAAAAAGATTTACAGAATTACCTGTTTTAGAAGAAGGTTATTATGTTGCTGGTGTGAATCCTTTTTTAAGTCGCACTGCTACAACTTTAATGAGACGCAGGAAATGTAAATTAATTGGCGCACCTTTTCCCATTGGTCCAGATGGAACTCGCGCATGGGTAGAAAAAATTTGTTCTGTTTTTGGCATTACACCCAAAGGTTTAGATGAAAGAGAAGCGCAGATTTGGGAAAATTTAGAAGATTACGTGCAATTAATTCGCGGTAAATCTGTGTTTTTCATGGGTGATAATTTGTTAGAAATTTCTTTAGCTCGGTTTTTGGTGCGTTGTGGAATGACTGTTCCAGAAATCGGTATTCCTTACATGGATAAACGCTATCAAGCTGCGGAGTTAGCTTTGCTAGAAAAGACTTGTCAGGAAATGAATGTTCCTTTACCAAGGATTGTGGAAAAACCAGATAATTATAATCAGGTACAAAGAATTTATGAGTTAAAACCTGATTTGGTAATTACTGGTATGTCTCATGCAAATCCTTTGGAAGCGCGGGGTATTAATACTAAATGGTCTGTGGAATTTACCTTTGCACAGATTCATGGTTTTGGTAATGCGCGGGATATTTTGGAGTTGGTAACTCGTCCTTTAAGAAGGAATAATAATCTAAAAGATTTGGGTTGGGATAAGTTGGTAAGGGAGGAAGCTAAGGTTTAAAGTTTGCGTGTTCTTTGGCAATTTTGGGCGGATCTTTTGGGGTTCGTCCTTTTTTTTTGTTTATGGAATAACGAACCGCAGAGGCGCAGAGGACGCAGAGAGATAGGTTATAACTGGCTAACTCAAATTAAGTAAATACACTAATTACATATATGCTTGTATTAAATTATTCTAGTTTTTAAAATAAATTTAGCCAGTAAGTAATCGTGAAAACTGAAAAACAACAAGCTTCGGAGCTTGAAGTGGTGCATAATTCCGCTATGTCAGAAAACAACACCGAGGAAACTTCTCAGATAGATGAATTAGAGTCTGCATCTACTCAGGAGTTAGTCATATCAGCACCAGAAACAGCACAAAATCCACCAATACCAATAGAGACAGATGTGGTGCATAATTCCGCAATGTCAGCACACAACACTGAGGAAAATTCTCAGATAGATGAATTAGAGTCTGCATCTACTCAGGAGTTAGTCACATCAGCATCAGAAACAGCACAAAATTCACCAATACCAATAGAGACAGATAAAGAAACCGATGCTGTTAAAAACACTGACAGTATTGGAGGTTTCCGTAAGTTTATCAAAACCATCTCTCCTTACTTATGGGCTATTGTCATAGTTGTTGTTATTATTCCACTCATAGGTAGAGGTGTGATAGCAAGTTCGTATAATACGGTCAATAATCAAGATTCGGGTAAAGTTGTAGTTGAGTGGAACAAAGTTGATGAGTCTATTGTCGAAGCCATAAGAAATGCAGACACTACTGCTCAACGTTTTGCTGAAGCAAAATTAGATGATTGGGTCAATGGATTAATGGTAAATGTTGATGGTAGCTTTTTAGACTGGTATTTTAATTACTTCAATCAGAAAAAGCTTGAATTTAGCTCCCCTATTATCTGGGCTTCTTCTGCTGTTGCTCATTTTGTAGATAGTGATCAACCTTCTCCAGAGCAAGTAGTAGCAGAAAAAATGACAGAAAATTTTCAACTAGAATTTGCAAAGCGTGTACTTAGACCTAAAATTGCTCAGTTCACAATTGAAAACATCACCAGAGATACAGTTAGTATGTATGTTTCTCAATTAGAACAAAATATTTCCAATGTTCAAAGCAGTTATAACATACCTCAAGGAGATTGGAATCGTTATCTCAATGAGATTGCTGTCACAGTTAATGATAGTCAAGGAGTAGTTTCTACACTATCTTTGAAAGTCTTAGTCGGTGGTGGAAGCTATTTATTTCTCAAAGCTGCAATTCCTGTTGGGGTAAAAGTTGGAAGTCAAATTACTGCTAAGTTTGCCACCAAAGCAGCGACAAAAATTGCCGCAAAATCAGGTGGAGCAGTTGCAGCTAAAATAGGAGCAGAATTTTTAGATCCGATTGTTGGTGTAGGTATTTTGATTTGGGATTTGTGGGATTATAATCACACAGTAAGCGTCAATCGGCCTATTTTGCGAGCATCTATATTAGAATATTTGCATCAAGTTAAAGATTCCCTTGTAAAAGACCCCATAAATGGAATTATGGGATCAATTCATGAATTACAATATGGGATCTTAAATTCAGTACAATTAGCTAAACATCCTGGTTAGTTGATTATATGTCTGTGTTGGGTTTTGCTGTCGCTTAACCCAACCTACAGGCTGTTTTTTTATATGTTGACAATATGGTGAAATATTTATATAATGAAATGTTTTTTAACGTTGGCGTGGTGTGTTGGATAAATACCGCAAAGGATATAAAAGAAAGAGAATATACTAAAATATAATAATTAGTTAAGTTGATTCAGTAATTAAAGTATTAATATTTTCATTACAGCCTGTTTTTTTAATTTTTAGGATTGCATTATATTTACTTTTAAAGGATTTTGCTTTAATCTGAATTTGTGCTGATGACATCGGGCATCTACTGGTAATTATATAGCAATATTTACGCACATTTTTATAATCTTGGGATATAAGTTTAATTGTATTTTCAATTTGTGTAAATGCGTGTTCTACATCAGAACCTTTTAACTCTATGTATATTTCCAGATAAGGTTCATTGATAACTAATAACCAATCACATTTAACACCTTGAATATCTAAACAGCCATCTACTTGAATTTTCTCAACTTCTATTAAGTTTTCATTGCTAAAAATTATTTTACTACTTTTCTTTTCTTCTATTAAAATATTTTTATGGGTAATCTTTTCAGAACATTTATCTAAATCCACAAATTTTATTCTCCAAATTCCAGGTCTATTAATTTTTCAAAAACTCTACTAAATTCGTTGGATACATCATCAATAATATTTGTATCAATTAAGTGATTTTCTTCATTAATTAAACTTTCAATCATGCCATTTTTAATAGTGTAAGCAGCAATATCATTAATATCTAACATTTGATTTTCGGGAACTATTTTAAATAATTCTCTGAGTAAATCATTTTGTTCAGGTTTTTCTTTTAATGCTTTAAAGGTATTTCCTGCTTGAATGAGGTTATTAAAAGCTGTTAATATGTAAGGACTGTGAGTAGTAATAATAAATTTATGTTTTCTTTCAGTTGTATTGAAAACTTGACTAATTAAACTAACAATATGTTTTTGTGATGTAGGAAATAAATGTGCTTCAGGTTCTTCAATGATAAAGATGCGATGAGATGAAGTGAAAAAAGGTAAAATTGCTAATATAAGTGCCATAGGTAAAGCCTCTTGTTGTCCAGATGAAGAATGAGACAAGTTTATTTTCCTGTCATCGTCAGTGTATATCCAGTCTTCTCCTTTTTCACGAATATATTTTCCAACAATTATTTTGTTTACTAATTCATCAATATCATCTTTATATTCTAATAAATTGATATCTTTTCTGGCTTGATACAAGTTTTTAGCTCTTTCATAGGCTGAACCAAATTCTTTAAGAAAATAGTCAATGGTAATATTTTCTGATAAAAAAGAAAACACATTACTTTGTAAAACGGCAAAAAATGATCTACCGGCGGGAATAAAAGTTAATAAATCAAGATTGCTGATATTTTTTCCTGATAGAATGTATTTTGAAAATATCTCATCTATAAATTCTCCTATATTTAATTTGCTAATACTAGAGGAATTATTTTGAGTTTTATCTCTATCATCAATAATTGTTTTTGTATATTCAGAAAGTAATTTTCTACGAATATTAATTAGATGTTCTGAATATTCTAAAATTAGAGTATATTTGTTTTTGGTGGATTGCTTGGTATACAAGCGAATATAATAATTTTGAAACTCGTAATTTATGTGATATGTGATATCAAATTGTTGAAAATTCCAAGAATATTCAGGAAATATTTCTTTGAAATTCTTAATAATGCTTTTATCAAATTCACTTTTTTTGCGGCTTTTAAAAATGGAATTTCTATATTCAATTAAGAAGTTTTTAAAAAAATAAACTAATTTGGCAATTACGCTTTTACCACTTGCTTCTTGTCCAATAATAATATTTATATTGGATAAATTAAATTCAATATCATTGATGTTAAGAAAGTTTTTAATTGTTAATTTTTCCATAAGTAAAATTGGAGAATTACTAATACATTTGTATTTTTTAATATATCAATTCGCAATATATAGCGTTTCCCAATCTGGTGAATTACAAAACCATCTGCGTCTATTTGTATTTAATTATTACTACTTGCACATCACTTGAATGGTAATTTTCATATTATACATAATATTTTGCAAATTTAAAATCCGTAAAAATATCATCATTTAATGTATCATCAAATAGTATAAGCAGGTATCATTCTTAATCATGAAAACCTTTTGTGGTAACTAAGTTGGAGGATGTCGCAGGTTGTTTGAAATATGATGGTGAACCTGCAACCCTGGAAGATATGGAAGATGCTATTCGTCAAGGTGTTGAGGAAATGCAGTTTTAACCAGGTAATTCTAAAGGTTGAGAAGGAATAATAAACATTAATTCTGCACCTTCTGGTTTAGTTTCTTTAGATGGTTTTAATTGCAGCCATTCATGAAAACTAATTCCTAGTTTAGATATTGCTTGTATTTCTGTTTGATAAAATTCAAATCGGTTATTAGTTTCAATCATTGATTCCATCACTGCAAATACTTGGGGAAGTCTTGTAAAAACTTCTTTTTCAAATCTACCTGTTAATGGTGTAGGATTTCCTCCAAATAAACCCCAACGGATCTCATTACGATCTACAATAGATGATGGTAAGGAAGACAACCATTCATTATTATTTTGTGCTAACTTAAATATATTCTCACGCAACATATCAAATACAGCATTTTCATCTAAATTAGCGTTAATCCATCGGTAAATTTTGGTTAATCTACATAAATCAATTTGTCCTTTAAATTGAGGGTGTAAATATGCTGCTGGATTAGAAGTAAGCATAATTTCAACATACTGATTAATCAGTAACCTGATAACTTTTGCTCCTTCTTGAAAACGACGAATTGCTGTTTCATGTTCTTCTAGTTCTAAATAACAACGAGCTTCAGCAATATAAGCTAAAGATAATGTTAGGATATATTTATCAATGATTTGGCTTTTTTGGGAAAGTTCATTAATGGTGTAATCTTTATAAATATGTTCTGCTTCTAAAAAACGATTAATAGCTTGTAATGCGCTACTTCTCCGGTTTTCATTTTTAGTCATTGTAAAGGCATTAATCGCTAATTCGATTGCAGCACGGAAGTTAGC
The DNA here is from genome assembly GCF_028329225.1 of Sphaerospermopsis kisseleviana CS-549. Taxonomy (NCBI): domain Bacteria; kingdom Bacillati; phylum Cyanobacteriota; class Cyanophyceae; order Nostocales; family Aphanizomenonaceae; genus Sphaerospermopsis; species Sphaerospermopsis kisseleviana. Next base: position 8,915 of record NZ_JAQMTI010000259.1, read on the forward strand.
ATAAAAACTCATGTCAATTTTGCGATTGATTTTATTTAGCAATTCCTCCGCTTGTTTTAGTTGGTTTTCTATCTCATTTAGACGCTGGGATATAACCGCAAAACCCATCACAGAAACACCAAGATTGAGAATACTAGCAGCAGTAGATACTTGCAAAATACTTTGAGAAAATTGTAAATTTTGCCCAATTGAACCGATATGATTTTCAATACCATCTAAACGCTGATTTAGATCAGAAAAGCCTTTAGCTGAAATTGCTGCATTATCAACTGAATTACTGTCTCGCAACCAAGTTACAATTTTCTTACTTGCTACATCACGAATTACACCCCCAACCCGTTCAAAAGTTCCATCTTGTAAGCCTTTAGCAACCCAATCTGCTAATGCAAAGGTAACTTGAATTGGTATCATAATTTTTTCCTACTTGTAAAAACTTCAGCAGCGTTATGTACAACAATATAATTGTATATTATTTTATATTGCAAAACATAACCCTGGTTAGTTAATTATCCTTATACTGTTGTATCTTGACAATATAGTGAAATGTTTTTTAACGTTTGCGTGGCGTGTTAGATAAATAATGCAAAGGAAATAAAAGTCACTCGAGATAGATATCATGTCATTCCCTGCACCCGACCTAGCCAATAACTGGCAGTTTATAGAAATATGGATTTTAGATCCCACAGAAAATTACAAGATAGTTTTTGCTTGTTCCAGTTATGAAGAAGCAAAACTGTGGCTACTTGAGGATGAATATGAGCGTGTGGAAGGTCGAGTTTTAGCGGAACAGGTAGCTTAATTTATTCAGGTAATAGAATTACAATAAAAGATGATTTTAGAGTAAAATTTAAGATACTGACGTGCTACGTCTGATTTGGAAAAACGAAAATTATCACTTGTTTGATTGTGGGGCTGTTCTGAAGCATCAAGAATAGCTTGTGAGATATTTTTTACTGCATCACCTTTAAGGTCAAAATAACAACAGCTAGAACCAGCAATTTCTCTAAATATGGGAATATTAGAACAAACTACCCGACACGAAAAGTAAAGAGCTTCCGCTAAGGGTAGACAAAATCCTTCCTGAGATGAAGGAGCTATAAAAACTTGGCATTTTTGATACAACCAACATAATTCCTCATCTTTAATTGCATGAATTAGCAACACTTGGTCTTGAAGCAAAAGATATTGAATTTGATTATACAATCTCTCTGTTTCTGGGCCTGTGTTGCCAACAATAATTAGCTTTGTTGAATGTGGGATAGGTTCATATTTTTTTAACAAGTAAAATGCTTGGATTAACAAATCTATATTTTTGTTTTTTCTGTGTTGAGCAACACATAACAAAAAAGAATCATTCTTGCCAATATTTAAATCAACTGGTGGCTGAGGAGTGATATGATTAAAATCAACATAATTATAGATAACCGAAATTTCTGAGCATGATTGCAAATGTGGAAAGTACGAATGTAGGCTACTTAGTGTAGTTTGAGAAACACAAGTAAGACTATTACTATTTTCAATACATTGTTTTAAGAATAAACGGTTAAAGATAACATTTGGATACCCGAAGACCTCTGGTTTTTCGTATGGATACAAATCGTGAATAGTAGAAACAACAGGAGAGGAAAAAAGTGGGCGCAGAAATGGAAATGGAAATGACATATGAACTATGTCAGGACTAAGACTGTTTACCAAAATTGGTAATCCAAATAAAAACCAGATATTTCTTACCAACGAACTATTTTTAATATCTACACTGATTAATTTGATTTTATGGGAGTGAAAAAGTTGCTCAAAGTATTGCCTCTGCCATACTCCAATAATTAAAGTTACTTGGCTCACTTCTGAAGTATCAGCAAGACATTGAGCAAGATTCGCAGCATATCTACAAACACCTGTTGGGTTTGCAGGTCTGTGTAAAGCAACAATCAGTATGTGCATATTGGTTTACTTATGAAGGTTAGAAAAGGTTAGAAAAGGTTAGAAAAGGTTAGAAAAGGTTAGAAAAACTAATGAGTTGAAAGCAATTTCAAAACACTTGAGATACAACATCAGTTTGCGAGACTTTCCGGCTACCAACCTCTAGATATAGTTTGTTCAAACGCTCACCTATAACTTGCCAAGTGTAGTTTTCACGTACTAATTTCCGACCTGTCTGACCCATACTGACCCTCAATTCTGGCTCTGTAACTAAATGAATCATTGCTGCTGCCAAGTCGCGTACAGCTTGGTATGGTTCATCAGCTGGAATCTTAAAACCAGTTTCCTCCGTAACTTGAACTCCAGGTCCTCCTAAATCTAAACAGATTACCGGACGACCTGCCGCCATAGCTTCCATGCACACCCACCCTCCAGAATCATGTAAGCTGGGATGAACTAGCACATGACAGTCCCGCAATAAATCTAAAGCCTTCTCACGGGGCAACTTGCCCCAAAATTGAACTTTTTGAGCAATGCCTAAATCTGATGCCAAAGTTTGCAGGTGATGCCATTCTGGTCCATCTCCTACTATCCAATACTCTGTATTTGGTAGATTTGCTTGAGCGAAGGCACGTAGTCCTAGATGAAAACCTTTCCAGTGTAAAAGTCTACCCATACTGATAAATTTCACTATTGGCTCATGAGGGATTTCATATTGATTTAGATGCTCTATATCTTCCGCTGATAAACCTGATTCAGGCAAAATCTGCACATGATTAGCGCCCATTTTATAGAGTCTTTGGGCTGTATCCTTAGTTGTAGCTCGAACTACAGCACTTATTTTAGCAGTAAGGCGTACAAAGGGGTCTTGCTCTCCCAACCATCGTGCGCTGCTACGGGCAATTTCGTAAATTTTACCTTTCCAGCTAAAATCCTCCCAAAAGCTTATTGGCGCTGATTCTCCACCTCCTACCGGACCCCAAATTAAGGGAATTGGTAGTAGTGATAGGAAGCAAGGACTAGAATACTTGACAAAGGTAACATGGTGGATCAAATCAAAGTTAATTTGTTGATGCAGATGTTTAGCAACAAAATATGCCTGAATTTGCCAGAGGTAATAGTGAAACTGCATTCCCCCAGACTGTCCCCATTTTCTACTATCCTGCCAAAAAGGCAACGTGAAATAAACAAAGTGAAGATTTGGGATGGGGTTGCGTGCTAGTTCTGCCTTGATCACATCTTGGCTCTCATCGGGTCGGGTTAGTACCCAGACTTGATGGTATTTAGCGGCTTCTCTGGCAATATTCCAACCCACACCAGGTTCAGAACCCATACCTGGTTCACAGGAGTAAGCAGATATTAAAATCTTCATAGGGAATTAGTAATAGGTAATTGATAATTGGGAAATTCTTTTCTCCTGCTACCAAGGCTTTTTTATTTTTTTAGTCGTCGTTCTTGCCATGCTATTCCTAATATGAAAGTAATAAAAAGCATGAAGCCTGGTTCTTCCATTTGAGTAAAAATAAAACCCAGGACGAAAACAGTTAGTAAAGTAATTTTTAAAGAATCATCTAGACCAAAGTGTTGCCAGGTCAAATAGCCTAGAAATAAGTATGTTCCTACACCCAAAAGTCCTAAATCTCCCCATATTCCAGCCCAGCCAAAAATTGGCATGAAGAAAGTAGAACCAGAACAAAGCCAAGAATTACCACAAAATTCCATTGCTTCTTGACCAATGGGACTAGTGGTAGCGCCTAGTGGTCCAAGTATAGACCAATAATCTTTAAGAAACCATGCTCCTAGACGACTTACAGTATGTCCTGGACCTAGACCAAACAACCAATCTAAAGATGATTGATAATGAGATAAAATAGAACGCAATGAGTAGAATTTGGTATACCAAGCCTCACCATCTGCTCCGTAAAGTTCCGGTCGCGCCCAGGATGTAAATGCAGCAAATGCTTCTAAGTTTTGTACACACCAAAGAAATACGTATCCGAAGATAGTGATCGCAATCAGAAGTCTGATAGTTTTACCAATATCCTTTAAATTGACCAAGATGAGCAGACCCCAGGCGACTAGATACGCAAGTACAATTTGTTTGGAGTCAGAAAATAGAATCTGCCAGAAAGCAGCGATAATTACCATGATTCTTATCCATAATGGAACAGTCTTTTCATTAGTAAAAAAGTAGAGAGCAAAAGCAACTGATACCGAAGCAGATACATAATTTCCAGCCCCAGAAATAAAAAATACTCCACCGCATCCATCTGTTCCATTAAATCCGTTAGCATAGAGAATTCCTGCATCAATTAGAGGTTTTTGCACAGCAGCGAGAACAAAGTTAATTACAGCAGACCAGATCAGCCATTTTTTGATGCGTGTAATGGATTTAGCAGACATGGGAATACAGACGATAGCAAGTAGGAACATGAAGGGTTCGCCCAGCATCATGAAAGAGACAATTGCATTAATCAACCCTGTGTTATTCCATAACGCACTAGCCAATACTGCTACTAAAAAAATGAAAAGTCCAAATATACAAGAATATACAGTGCTAATCTGTTTACGATCTTTTGCTCGACTCGTGAATAATACAACTCCTAAAACAAGTGGAACAATTGCAAAATGAGCAAGGTTAAGAATTGAGGGTGCGCGAGTAATTGAGCAAAAAATTCGGGAGTAAAACACTGTGGAAAAGGCAAATATAATTAGAGTTGTGTTATTAATTAATCCCTTGCTGTTCGGTTTTTTGGTTGTATGTGACTGCAAATACATAATTTGGATATTTCAGAGCTTTGGCAGGAAATATTACGACTTTCATTTTCTATTAGGCTATCTTTCAGCACTTTTGGAATAAAATAAAATTCAGCTACTCAAAAATATATCTAATATACTCGCTCAAAACTACTTCATCAGAAAATTCTCTTTCCATTAACTTTCTGCTATTCTGCTTCATTATTGCTAGTAAATCCCGATCTTTAATCAGTAATTTTAACTTTTTAAATAGTGACCCTGGAGAATCACAAATGTAGCCATTTTCCCCATCTCGGATCACTTCAGATGCACCCAAGGCATTCTTTGTTGTCAAAATTGCCAGACCAGCACAAGCTGCTTCTCCTAAAACAGATGGATAAGCATCGTAATGAGTTGGCAAAACAAAAATATCATGGCTTTTGTACAGTTCAATATGTTTATTTTGTCCGTATTCAACATTTCTTTCTACTGTGATTCCAGGATGCTTTTGAACCGAAAAACCTGTTACCATCGTCATTTTTAAGCATGGTTCATAATTTTCCTTAAACCACCTTAATAATAAATCTCCCCCCTTACGTTGGAAATCTCCTCCTACAAACAGAATACGAATTTCTTGATCTCCTCGATCAGAACTGGGTGTAAAAAGTTTGAGATCAAAACACAATGGTAGTTTAGCTTTCTTGAGCTTGTTATCAGGTACATTGTAGTCTCTAGCGATCTGCTCTAATACAGCATCTGTCAATCCCAACACAGCTTTTTGCGAATTCAGAACTTTTTTATGGATTTGTGTTAACCAACCGGGAGATACTGAACTTTTCCAAATTTGCTCGTAGAGTTTTCTAGTCCAGTCAGTAACTAGATAACTTCTATTATTTCCAGTAGCAATATACCCAAATAGTGCAGGAGATACACCCTGAAATAAGACTTTTCGCTGCTCTTTATTTGCTTGGTTTATAACTTGATAGAGGTTGATTGAATCTCGAAATCGGGAGAAGAGTAAAGATGCGTAATCTAGAGTAAATATGGATCTTGGATGGGAATTACGGGTAATTGGTGCAAAACGAAAAGTTTTTAAGTCTAGTTCAGGTTGATTTTGAAATAGATTAATAAACCGCTTTTCAAAGGTTGTGCTACCAAGGTCTACAGAAAAAGTAACTAATAAAAGCTTCATCATTTTATATATCTTCCTTTTAATTAGGGATTTGTTGCCAGCCTAATTGTTTGCAAACTTGAATTTTTGTACTTTCATTGGGGATATAAATCTTGTTGGGACTATCAGTAGATGCACGAAATACTGAATAGTTAAATAAATTAACTGAAATCTCCTTAAAAATAACCTCTACTTGGATAATTGGACGGTATTTTTCGATAACTTTTTTTGCTCCTGCAATTACTTGTTGTTCTGCTCCTTCCACATCTATTTTCAAATAGTCAAGACGATTTAATCCTTCCCATACAAAGAGGTCATCTAATGCTATAGTTAGCGTTGATAGTCCATTAGCTAGTTCTTCTTGTTTCACCAAGCTAAATGAGTTAGGTTGATTTCGATTCATCCACAAGATAGCAGAACCAGTCCGTTCCCCAGCACAACAATTTCTTAACCTAACATTGGTGAATCCGTTAGCTTGAATAGTGTGAAACAAGGTTGCAAATACATCAGGAAATGGTTCAATTGCCAAGACTGTCCCGTGATTATTAAAGTGTTTTGCAGCTTTTACTGTGTATATACCTGTGTTGGCACCCACATCGATAAAAACACCTTCTGCATCTAAAAATTTATCCAGGTATTCAAACTCTGGCTCAATTGCATCTCTATAAACATAGATTCCCCGTCCACCAAATCCTTTGCGATTCTTTCCGTAGACTATAGCTCCATTGGATAATGTTGTTTTCATAAGTGTTGTTTGTGGAGTTAATGCCACTCGAAGTTTTCTCATCAAAATGTTCATAAAAACCTCTAATTTTCTGGTTTATTAATACTTTTATTCGACTGTGTTTAACTCACCTGTTACTGTTTCGCCATTTCTGCGAACTAACTCTTGTTTGCCACTGGGAATTTCGATTTTTGATATGTGAATTGCTCGTAAATTGAAACAAGCTGTTCTGCTGATTTTTTCCAAGTCAATTGTTTGGCTCTCATAAATCCCTGAGCAATCCATTTTTGACAATAGATGGAATCCTGTTTGAGCCTAACTACAACTTCACACATAGCTTGAATATCCATAGGATCTACCAGCACTGCTGCATTTTCCACTACTTCAGGTAGAGAAGAAGTATTGGATGTAATCACAGGTATTCCGCACGCCATTGCTTCTAAAATTGTTAAACCAAACCCTTCATAAAGAGATGGTGCTAAGAGAACATCGGCTGCATTGTAAAGTTGAATTAGAATGTTTTTATCAGCAGTACCAAAATCAAGAATATCTTGCTCCAGATTATGTTCTTTGATAAAGGTTATTTGCTCTGCCATGAATTTGCCTCCTGATCGCCAAAGACGCACTGATAGCCCCCGATCTTTCAGAGTTTTTAACACTTTCAAAACAGTGATAATATTCTTACGCTGGTGAGTTGAGCCTACATTAAGTAAACAGATTTCTTCAGGGAATCTCTGATATTTTTGTCGAAAATATTTTATTTCTTCTGATGGTAATGGCTGAAATGATAGTTCAACTCCATTGGGAACTACCACAATTTTCTCTAATTCAATATCCAGCCTTTCATGAATATCCTTAGCTGTATTCGACGAAACAGCCACTACACAATTAGCATTACCCATCCCTCTAACTGAAAATTGCCAAGATGCCATGCTGAAAGCGGGAAAACGGGATTGTCCTTTGAGAATTTCTGGATAGACAAACTGCACTAAGTCGTGACAGGTGATAATGATGGGTTTACCTTTCCTTTTCAACCAATACGCTACATGAGCATTGGTGTGATCAATGATGTGATAAATGTCTCCTTCTATCTGACAGACTTGTTGGGGATGATGCCAAAAGCGTTCGTAATACTTGCGGATACCAGTGCCAGAGTGCCACAGGTTTTCTTGGTTTCGGCTCCAGGGTTGGGGTGCAACCTCGATAATTTGCCAATTTGGACGGATTGCTTTTAATGCGGCTACTAAATTGTCAGCATAGACATCCATACTCAGCGCAACACCTGCTTCTCTACGAACAATCACTAACCGCATTGAAGGTTTACCTCAAAAAAGATATACTGTGTCATTTGTTTCTCCTTCTCAGTCAGAATAAGTTCACTGTTTTTTCTGTAACAGCTTCTGCTTTAAAATACGTAGATAAGCAGCAATCCGATCATGAAAGTAAAGCTGATTAACACGATGAATACAATAATTACCAACAAGTTTTCAACAGCACTGAGACTGTATTTAACTAAGTTTTTTAAGCAAGAAGCGCACGAATTCTGGTGACAGTCCAATCAACTAGCTTGGGTCGATGTTGGGGCGCATAAAACCATGTAATTGCGGGTTCTGCTAGAGGTAATGGCATCAACCCCACCCAGATAAACCATAGACTGTAGAAAAGTTGTTTTTGCCGGTTAAAGTCTGAGTATTTCCATAGACAGCGAATTCCGTAATAGATTAAATTTAGTGGGCGATCGCTCGGAACTGGATGCTTTTGAGGATCTAGGCGTAGAGAGATAAGGCGAGACCATAAGCGTCCGATTGAGCGTTGTTCCAAATCCAAAGGAACTTCATAACCCAATGCTTTTGCTTTCTCGGTTAATAGGGCGAAGTTTTGTAAATCGTGACTTACAAAGCGTTGGAACCGAGTGCTGGTGACTGTTACCAATGCCCACTGATTTTTATCGTGAATTCTATAAGCACCCAGTAGTTCTTCTATTGCGGCCACATCGCCGTAAAAAGGAACTTGGAAGGATAAATAGTCATCTGCGGTGAGCTTATATTCGTCAGGAATAGGTATCAGTTTTTCCAGAACCCTCCGATTCAGGGCATTACCGCTAGTTGGAGTGCTGATATATCCACCCTTATCTAAAAGGATTTTCCATACCTCACCACTGGAAAGGGGGGCAGATCCTTGAGGAAAAGAGTACCCAAGGGATTTTCTTAGTGTATCAACAACCTTGAGGCGATAGTGGACTTTAGAGAGTTCTGGTTTCCAAAATGCAACAATTTTCTCGACTGCTTGAGGAAATAGATAATCATCTGCATCCAGAAATATAATTATGTCACCCTTACTTTTTGCAAAACCGCTATTAAAAGCCGCAGCTTGTTTGCCATTGGATTGCAAAATGGGAATGATGCGATCGCCATATCCAGCAATAATATCACGGGAATTATCAGTTGAACCATCATCAACAACAATAACTTCAATGTGAGGATAGGTTTGGTTAATGGCGCTATTGATTGCGTCTGGGAGAAAGCACGCATAGTTGTAGTTATTGATGATAATACTAACTAGAAAATGCCCATTCATAATATCTCTCTCAGAACTTCTAGATTACATGAACTTAATGATGTTGGCCAGAGATCGCCAGAAAGTTCGTAGGACGAAACTGTTCATAAACTTCTTGATACTCCAGAATAGGAGCTAAATAACCAGATGGTGTGATTCTAAACAAAGTCTTGATTCCATGTTCTTTAAGAAAATAGTAAATATCTTGAAAATAGGTTCTTGAATCAATATTGCAACTGCTAAATTCAAACGATATCATACCAATTTTGCAATTTTTCAACATTTTGACTGCACCACTTAGGATATCTAATTCATGCCCTTCAACATCTAGTTTTAATAGGTCTATCCATTGAATGTCATAGTTCAAGCAATAATTATCTAAGGTATCTACCTTAATAGTTTCCGAGTATTTGAAATCAATAGCAAAGTGATCCAATCTACGTTTATATAGAGAGGCTAACCCAGATCCAGTAGTATCATAATGTAGTTCAGCTTCGCCAATCTGTTTTCCTAATGCAAGATTGTTAAGAACAACATTATCATAAGGTTTAGAAGCTTCAGACAATACTGCATAAGTATACTTACTAGGCTCAAATGAATGAATCTGTGACGGTATACCCTTTAATTCCTCTTGCATTAAATGGAGAAATTGTCCTTGATTTGCACCAACATCAAAAATACAAAGAGGTTGCTTCAGAGTATAAAATTGCTTAAGTTTTGCAAAAATAACCCTCTCCCCACTAGCATGGGCATCACTACCTGCACCAATCCCAATGAGATAATGCAAAAATTGCGAAAATACAAGACGTTCAAGTAAATACTGGATAAAAGGATTGCCTGAAATTGGGACAGCCAAATTTCTAATCAATTGATGCATTAAAACTCCTTAATCATTTACTAAATTAAAAAGTTAAGAAATCGGTTCTCGATTCTTTATATAACTCGTCTGATTAACACTTGTTAAGTAGGAAAAAATGTGTTTATTGTGAATCAATACTCTATTGCTTATTCCTTTCCTAATAAGCTTGTGAGCTAATTTCTATTCCATTGTGAGTAATAAGGAGAGGATGTTTAGGTAATGCTATCCAATCAGAGGGAAGAAAATCAGATAAAACAGGTTCTTTATCATTCCAGGGATCAGGGCGAACAACTAGCTTCTCCCTATACTCCGATAACCAAGCTCCCCACCAACTAAATGTACTATTTGCAATCACAAAATGTTTGCATTGACTCATCAAATACAAAGATTTTGCAGGTGTGTATCCTTCCACATAAATAACTTGACAATCAAGGGAAGCTAGGATTTGACGACAGTAACCAATATCATCAGAAAAAACAAAGATACAATCAACCACTTTTCTAGATCGCACAAAATCAATAGCATTCAGATAATATTCATTTGCACATATTCCTAAATGGGAGTTTTCCAAAAAATCACCTCTTCTGATACTGACTGCAAGACATTCTGTTGCTTTAGCCAAATTTAAGAGTTTCGCCAGCGGTTCACAAATAAATTCACTTCTTAAAGAGAAAGCTTTGATAATTACATCTCTTTCTGGAAAAAACCTGGGAGACTGAAAATATCCCGTATATGACTTATATAGTTGGGATAAATCTAACTGATAATTACCATTCTCAGCTTCTACAAATAAATTATTGGATTTATAAAACTTTCTGAGAGTAGAATTATGCTGAATCCTGTTAACAAATGAGCGCAGCGAAGAACAGTATTGAAAATAGTTAAATACAGATAACTCTTTAAACAAATACCTTTCAAATCCTTGACGTATGGACGAATAATCATCGAGAAATATTTCAACCGGAAAATTATGGGAAATATTTAAGGCTAACGCTAATTGAAACAACTGATTACCTAGACGACCATCTAATCTAATACAAACTGTTTTAGTGTGATTCATAATCTTAGCAAGATGAGGAACAAGATAATTTCTTATTTTAATTTCTTATTTTTCTATAATTACTTCTTGATAACTGCCTGATTTAATAATTCGACCCTGTTCAAGTTGGTAAATACAATCACAATGCTCAATTGTTGAAAGGCGATGAGCAATAATAATAATTGTCTTCTTACCAGCTAAAGCTTTTGTTGCTTGAGTAATCAAATGTTCTGTTTCAGTATCGAGAGCAGCAGTAGCTTCATCAAAAACCAATATTTCTCTTTCATGATAAAGCACCCTAGCAATACCAACTCTTTGGCGTTGTCCTCCCGATAAAATAACTCCTTGTTCACCAACAATAGTTTTCACTCCCTCTGGAAGTTGCCCAACCACTTCCCTCAGTTGAGCCATCTCAATTGCTTGATTTAATCTATTTTGGTCAATTAAATGATCGGGAACGCCAAATGCAATATTTCTTTCTAGGGTATCATCAATTAAAAAGATAGACTGGGGAACATAGCCAAGCATATTCTGCCAAGCGCGTAAATTTTTATAAACAGAAATACCATCAACTGTAATATCTCCAAATTGGGCAATAAAAAGACCTAAAATCACATTAATTAAGGTAGTTTTACCCGCGCCAGATTTACCAATAATGCCAATAGATTCTCCTTTAGTAATAGCAAGGTAAATATCTTCTATTACAGGTCTGTTAGTGTTTGAGTATTGAAAAGTAAGCCTATCTAAAATAATTTCATTTACAAACTGAAAAGTCTGTATTTTTTGATTTTGACTGGATAAGAAATTATGAGAAATTCGAGAAGCATCAAGGTTATTTAACAGCTTTTCTCTTTCCAATTCTTTCAAGTCAAAAAATAGCTGATCGAGAGAATAACTATTACCTCTAATGATATTAATGCCAGAAATTAAATTGCCGACAGCCGGCATTAGACGAACTGATGCGAGGGCAAAAATTCCTAAAACTCCCGTTAGAGTTTTGGTTTCATTTTGATTTAAGGTAATAAATAAAAATGTAAAGCCAATTAAGAAACTCATAATTAAAGGTTCAAGCACAAACCGGGAAATATTACCATAAGCCGATCTTAAAGTTGTAGATTTGGCATAAATTTTTGACTGCTTTTCCATTTGATATTCAAAATAGGATTCGCAACCAATTACACGAGTTTCTTTTAATCCTCCTAGTCCATGATTTATAATACGAATCATTTCATTATAAGCATGGAATCCCTCTTGATTCCAACGAGTTAACCGCTCCTTCAGAGGATATATTAATCCCAAAGAAATAAGTAATAAAACAGCGATCATAATTGAGGCAATCGCATTAGTTTTGATTAAAAGTAGCACTAATGCCAGAACAATTACAGTATTAGAAATAAATGTTAAAAAGGTAGATACTACACCAATAGAAACTGCATCCGTTGTGTTAGTAATGTTTTGAATTAGCGTTGCTGAATTAATTCGCAGATGATAACTATAAGGAGCTTGAATATATGCTTTAAGTAGCTTACAAGATAAATCTCTTTTTAAACCATAGCTAAATTTAAAAACTGTTTTTTGAGCATTAAAAGCTAAAAATGATTTCAGATAAAAAGCAATGACAAATACCAAGCCTAGAAAAATTAAGAATTGCTGTTCAGACTGAAAGTTCATCTGGTTATAAATCAAATTTAACCAGTTAATATTTTTGATGGCATCTGGGTTAATAGCCATCATAATAAAAGGACTAATCATGCCTGTTCCAAAAACTTCTAACCCGGAAATTAGAATGAACAAAAAAAGCATTGCTATCAGCGATCTATGATTATCTTTGGTCAGATATAAAAGTTTAGTTACAAAGTGAATCATCAGTGCTTAATCTCAGAATAATATTAATTTACAAGCTGGATAAATGATAAATTTTCAATCAATTGTTACAATTGTTAAATTTTGACGTATCCATGTATCCTGTGTGGTAGCAATAGATTTAAAATTTTGCGCCAATTATACTTTTTAGCCAGTCTCCAGCAATGGCATATTCTGTCATAAATTGGCATTAGACAGATATGCCAATCTAGATTCACATTCCATCCATATATATGTGGTAAAAAAACATCCGGATCACCAATATACATCTGATCATCCTGTGATTCTAAAGTTATAGTATTTTTAGATAAATTAGCGGCTCGAATATATATTTCTTGCAAAGAACGCTGCCAGTTATTTTCTGTATGGAGATGGGCAATTTTTCTTTTAGTTCTCTCCCCCAAAGATAGGCGAAATTGTTCGTCTTTGATCAAATTGGAGAGAATTTCTGTGTATTCATTCAAATCATTTGCCAGAAGTAAATTGTCAGTCAGACCTGGCGCGTCAGCACCAAGAATTTTGCACATATCTGAGGGATAAGGATATTGGCTGACTAAAGGTGAACCGTAACTCCCTGCCTCCAAAAGTGATGTAATTGAGGAAAAAGGAAAGGAATCCACATAGATATCAGCAGCTTGGTAAAAAACAGCAGTATCTTCAGTCTCAGGAAGCACTCGAATTCTCCCTTGGGTTTTCTGAATAGCTGCTGACCAATCTTCATCACCATTACCTGGACCAATAACAACTAAGATGGCTTGCTGATATTTTTCCAATAATGGTAAATGTGCATCAGCAAAAGTTATTCCGTCTATAGTTCTGTATTTAGGCGCTCTAGCAATCGAAAGTAACAAGATACTATTTTCAGGTATGCCAAGCTTTTGCTTGGCTTCTGCACGAGACAGTATTCTTTGAGTAGGTTCTAAAATGATAGGAAGCAATACGTTACGCTCTGCCTCTATTCCTCTGCGGGTATGTGATAAAGTCATTCCCGACTGACGGAGATTAATCACTATATCGCTAATACTAGCTCCTAGCCAGAACATATGATCGGAGTGATTTAGGAAGATAATCGGTGGAGATTGCTCCTTGTTTGCAAAGGCAATTATGGGAATAACATCCTCATTGGAAATATGCAGCACAATCAAATCTGCTCCAACTGCAATGTCCCGCAAGCGTTTGGAACAAGAGATCAGTCCATCGAATCCTTTGTTTAGCACGTATATCTTGCCGTCACTATTGTTCACAGCTACTCTGAGGGCTGTTGGTATCTTACCTGGTGCTTGCCGCGTTAAAACAACGGAGTGGGAAGAATCAGTATCTTGCTGAATCCAACGCCAGATCATTCTGGAATGTCCACCAATACCCGATACGTTGGTAGCAATATGTAAAACTTTTCTCGGAGTTTTACGCAGAAACAGACTCTTACTGGGATAACTGCTACTTTTTATAGCTTTTTGTCCGATTTCGATCAAAATGCGCTCAAGCTCTGGACTGACAAAAAGACCACAGTGTTTTCCCATTGCATATACAGCGGCCATTTCTGCATATACAGCAGCCATAGTATACTCACCACGCTCTAGATAATGCCTTGCTTGAGCAACTAGCCTACGAAACTCCTTAAAGTTCTGTGGAATCAGAAGCCTGCTTTCTTCTCGCCAAAGGTTGAGTCTATCGTTAGTTAATGTTTCTATAGACATAGAGTATTCCTTGTGTGACTAAATTCTGGTAAGCACTACACTCCAACCAAACAAGCAGTTGTCAAAATCTCAACTACCCGATCCTGTTCTTGTTCACTCATCTGATGAAACAATGGCAAAATAATTGACTGATCCTGAGCCTGTTCACTTTCAGTTAAATGATCGCCCCCATACAAACCATTTTCCATCTGGTATGCTGGTTCTCGATGGGCGCACATAATCCCCCGTCTGGTGGAAATCCCAGCATCCAACATTACCTGCATGACTTGACGCTGATTGCAACTATCAAGAAGACGCACACAATAACTTTGCCAGTTACTCTTTGCCCAAGTTGACTCTGTTGGTAATTTCAATCCTGGTATATCTGCCAGTTTCTGGTAATATCTATCTGCTAAATAACGACGGCGTTCTACTATTTCTGGTAGGCGTTTGAGTTGTTCCCGTCCGACTGCTGCTTGAATATCCGTCATCCGGTAGTTGTAGCCCAACATGGGGTAAGACTCGAAAATGACCTGTTTTGCGCCATGACGGACAGTATCAGGTACACTCATCCCATGTTGTCGCCAAAGGCGAAATTGTTGATCCCATTCAGGCTTATTAGTGGTGATCATCCCACCATCACCAGTGGTAATTACTTTGCGGGGGTGAAAGGAAAAACAGGCAATATCCCCATGTGGTTTACCGATTTTCTCCCACTGTCCATTCCAGAAAATCTCGCTACCAATGGCACAAGCAGCATCTTCAATCACTGGTAAATTATAATGGTGGGCAATATCTAAGATAGCTTTAAGGTCACAAGGCATTCCCATCTGATGAACGATGAGAATAGCGCGGGTGTTTTCGCTAATCGCATCTTCAATTAATACCGGGTTGATATTATATGTTTGCGGTTCAATATCCACAAAAACTGGAATTCCCCCACAGTAGCGGATGCTATTAGCAGTGGCAATATAAGAGTGACTGACAGTAATTACCTCATCTTCTGGCTGCACACCTACAGCTAACAGTGCTAAATGCAAGGCTGTGGTGCAATTAGAAACAGCACAAGCATATTTTGCCCCTACATAAGCTGCAAATTCCTGTTCAAATCCAGCAACTTCTGGTCCTTGAGTCACCCAACCAGACATGATAGCGCGTCTTGCTGCTTCTGCTTCTGGTTCGCCAAGCCAAGGTTTAGCAATGGGGATATTTTGCATCTGCTTAGACATGGCTTGTTTCCTTTCTCTGCTTTTGCTGACACCACCAAGTAACCAAGCGAGATAACCCTTCTTCTAGAGATACCTGTGCTTCAAAGTCTAATAATTCTTTGGCTTTGGTAACATCTGCTAGTCGGCGTTGTACAGAGTTAACTTTACGTTCTGGTTTATATTCTGGTTGGAGATCAGAACCCATCACTTTTAGTAAACTATGGGCTAAATCATTTAAACTAGTTTCTACACCACTAGCAATATTGAACACTTCATCTGTGACATCAGCTTTAGCAGCCAAGATATTAGCTCTAGCAATATCTTTGATATAGACAAAATCCATTGTTTGCTCACCATTACCAAAAATCAATGGTGGTTGTCCGGCAACAATTCGCTCCATCCAGCGAATTAATACTTCAGTGTAAACACCGTAAATATCCATACGCGGTCCGTAGACATTGAAGTAGCGTAATGCCACATAATCTAGTCCATACATTTCATAGAAACTGCGTAATAGTCCCTCATTAAACGTCTTGGCTGCACCGTAGATGGTGCGGTTATTGTAGGGATGATGAGATTCAGTGGTGGGGAAATTCTCTGCCATGCCATATATTGAAGCTGAAGAGGCTGCGACTACTTTTTTTACCCCGGCTGTAACTGCTGCTTCTAAAATATTGAAAGTACCATCGGCGAGAACTTCCAATGCTAGTCGGGGTTCTTCAGCACATTGGGTAATGCGAATTGCTGCTTGGTGAAAGACTATATCCACACCTTGCATGATATCAGCCAGAAGTTGGCGATCGCGGATATCTCCCTCAACAACAACCAAAGGTCCATGTGCTTGTGTCCAAGCTAGATTATCACGACATCCCCGTGTAAAATTATCTAAAACAATAATTTCCGAGACTCCCTCTTTTACCAGTAAATCGGCAATATGAGAACCAACTAAACCAGCACTACCTGTAATTAAAATTCGCTTATTTTGCATTTTCTCTGTTCTCCGATGCTTCAAATCCTTCTCGCCAGCGTAAAAACTTAGCAGGAACACCAGCTACAATGGCAAATGGTGGTACATCTTGAGTGACAACTGCTCCAGCACCCACAATACTGCCTTTACCAATTGTGACTCCAGGTAGAATAACTGCATTCATACCGATATCTGCTCCTGTTTCCACTTTTACTGATTTGATTTCCAAGTCTGTTTTAATAATGGGAATGTCAATTGGTAAGCCGGTATGAGTTGAACCGAGGACTTTTGCACCTGGACCCCATCCCACATAATCTTCAATAATTAAGTTCCGAGCATCAAAATAGCTCTGTGGTCCAATCCAAACATAGTTACCGATGATGCACTTACCATCAAATCGCCCTTGGATATAGGTTTGTGAACCAATAAAAACGCGATCGCCGATTTCAAAAGTTTCTAAATGCTTAAAACCCACGCTACTGCCAATATGAACGCCGTGTCCAAATTGGTAAGCCATTGCTCGCCAAATAATTCGCCGCATCAACAGATCAAAATCTTGTTCACTGAAAGTAAATCGGGTATATAGTTCAATTAAATTCTGATGGCTATACTGATGGCGGAAAGACGCTGCCATTTCTAGTTCAAATTCTGGATCTGGTTTTAACTCTTGAGAGCCATGTACAGCTTGCACTATCCTACTTTTCACTAGTTCAGGCATGGTATCCTCTCAGATAAGGCAGCACTAACAGTTTCTATTTGCACTGAAGATAGTTCTGCAAACATAGGCAATGAAAGCACTTCCTTGGCTGCTAGTTCAGATTGGGGAAAATCACCTGCTTGATATCCTAAATCTGCATAAGCTGGTTGCAAATGCACAGGAATTGGGTAATGAATGCCTGTTTGTACTCCCTGTTCATGTAACCGCTGTTGGAGTAAATCCCTTTCTGTAGAGCGCACAGCATAAATATGGTAAACATGATGGCTATATGGCATTACCGTGGGAGTGATCACGTCTGCTTTTGCTAGGAGTTGATCGTACTGTAGGGCGATCGCTCTCCTAGCCTGGGTCCAGGTATCTAAGTGACGTAATTTAACCCGTAAGATTGCTCCTTGCAAGCCATCCATGCGATAGTTATAACCCTTAATGACATGGTGATACTTGCGTTTTTGCCCCCAGTCCCTTAGCATCTCCATCTTGTGGGCGTATTCAGCATTATTGGTAACAACCATGCCACCTTCACCATAAGCTCCCAAGTTTTTACCAGGATAAAAGCTGAAACAACCTAAATCACCTATACTGCCAACTCTTTGCCCTTTGTACTCCGTCCTGTGTGCTTGGGCGGCATCTTCAATGACGATCAAACCGTAACGCCTAGCAATATCTAGGATCGGGTCCATGTCTGCTGGCTGGCCATAAAGATGCACTGGTAAAATTGCTTTGGTTCTGGCGGTAATAGCTGCTTCAATCTGTCTGATATCTATGGTGTAAGAACTGGGATCAATATCTACAAAAACAGGGGTAGCTCCGGTGTAACAAATGGCGGCTACGGTGGCGACAAAGGTGAAAGGTGTGGTAATTACTTCATCACCGGGATTAATGCCAGCAGCTAATAAGGCTAGATGTAGCGCACTTGTACCTGTATTCACTGCAATTCCATAATCAGCGCTACAGTAGTGAGAAAATTCTGCTTCTAAAGCGACTACCTCCCTACCTAAAACAAATTGTGTACTGTCTAAGGCTTGGAAAACTGCGGTATCAATTTCGTTTTTGATGCTATGGTATTGAGCTTTTAAATCTACAAATGGAATCATGCTGCTACCTTCCCTAAATCAAGTTCAATTAATCGCCCCTGCTGTTGTATTGATTGGGTTGCAGCTTCTAAAATTCTGACTACCCTTAATCCCGCTTCTCCATCAGTGATGGGGCGTTTGCCTGACTGAATACAATGAAGAAAGTGTAATGCTTCTGTTTGTAATGCTTCTGTCATATCCAACTTAGGAGAACACATATCACCTGTGCGATAGCTAACCAGCATTTGGTAAAGGTTTTCAGGACTACCATTCACAGTGATTCCTTTGTCGTAAACTTTAATTTTTTCACTCGGTTCTAAATCGTCATAACAGATCATTTTTTTACTACCGCCCAAAAGTGTCCGCCGTACTTTTACAGGTGCGAGCCAATTCACATGAATGTGTGCGATTAAGTTATGCTCAAAAAATAATGTTAAGTAGGCTATGTTTTCTGGTTCATTAGGAATGTGACTGATCCCTGTAGCCGATACAGCATAAGGTTTTGATGGCAATACATAGTCCATAATTGAGAGGTCATGAACTGCCAGATCCCAAATTACATTCACGTCGTGCTGAAATAGTCCCAAGTTGACGCGAACTGAATCATAGTAATAAACATCGCCGATAACTTTTGTGGCTACCAGTTCTTGCATCTTCCGTACAGCACCGGTATAAACAAAGGTATGGTCTACCATCAGCACTAAATTACGTTTTTGCGCCTCCTCAATGAGTCTCTTTGCTTGTTCAGAGGCAACAGTCATCGGTTTTTCTATCAATAGGTGTTTTCCAGCTTGTAAAGCTGCTAAGGCTAATTCGTAATGAGTAGAAGCTGGGGTAGCAATGGCGATCGCATCTATTTTAGGATCTGTAAGTAAGTCTTGGCTATTTGTTGTCAACTTGATAGCAGGATAGCGCGATCGCACTTTTGCCAGTCTATCTAGTTTAAAATCACTGACGACTATAACCTCTGATCCTGGTATATCAGCAAAGCTACGTACTAAGTTTGGACCCCAGTAACCATAACCAATGACACCTATTTTAACGGTATCAATTGTCTGACTTTGCTGGTCTATGAATATATTTGCATCAAAAGACTGCTCTAAATGAGCGCGAATATTTATCATTGGCTCAGAATTATATATAGGGGTTGCTGAGAAAGTCTTTTCTTGTAGGTAGGGAATAGGGAATAGTTTCAGCTATCTGTCATCGCCAAATTTTTTGATTTATTCAACTGAATAGGAACATGGCCGATCACACGAGCAGGTACTCCAGCCACAATTGTAAAATCAGGGACATCATGGGTAACAACTGCTCCAGCCCCAACTATGGCACTTTCACCAATTGTTACCCCTGCTAGAATAGTTGAATTGCTGCCAATAGAAGCTCGAAGTTTTACATAAGTTTTAGTTACAAACCAATCATTCTCAGTTTTCATACTACTATCTTCATTGGTAGCGCGGGGATAAAGATCATTGGTAAACATAACTCCATGACCAATAAATACTTCATCCTCAATAAACACGCCCTCGCAAATAAAAGTATGGGATGAAATTTTACATTTAGCTCCAACTATCACATTTTTCTGGATTTCTACAAAGCTGCCAATCTTAGTTTCATCTCCCACCGTACAGCCGTAAAGGTTAACAAGATGAGGATGAAAAATTTTCACCTGATCACCCAATTTCACATTATCATGTATAGCCATTTTTATTTACCTTTGATTACGAACATCCACAACAAAAACTGATATTTCAATAAACCTTTACCAACAGAAATTTCCGGTATCATGAGGTAAACTTTGTGGGGAAATATGCCCACATCACAAGATTTCCATGATGATAATTTGTACCTCATCATCACGCAATCTGCCGTAAATCTCCCAGAGTAAGAAGAGAAAGTGATTGTAACTGAGCTAGGAGAAAGGAAACAGTTTTTGTGACAGAAATTGATACTAAAATTGATACTAAAATTCAAACAAAATTGCCATAACAGCCGTTAAAATAGAGAAGAAATTTCGGTTTTATACCCGATAATTTCGATATTTTTGTGAATATCTACCAAAGGATAGATAAAATTTATCGCTCATTCAAACTATACGCTGAAGTAGCAAATTTATAATAGGGTAAATTACCCTTGAGAATGTAGTATCAAAGCAAATTAAACGGTAATTACATTGAGGAGTCAAGAGATAAATTACAGTTTATTGTCGTTTTTACAAAATCTTCACATTTCATCCAGTTAATAACTAGGATTTATATAAATAGTGTAAAAACGTGAAAATTTTAGAAATAATAGGAAAAATTATATTAATATTGCTTGAGTCTGATTTAAAATCAGAAAATATACAAGGTTGAAAATGAATAAAAAATACTATTCTCAGCAGCAGCTTTCAGAAGTGAATGGCAATAATAATCAATATAGACCTAATATACCTATGATTTACACAGTCCAACCTGAAGCAGATCATGAAGGCGGATTGAACTTAGGTAAATTATTATCAGTTATTCACCGCCGAATAATTGTAATTATAATTGGCACAGCTACATTTACCTCTGCGGCTTTAGGATGGGCGTTGATTAGTCCTCCAACCTATGTTGGTAAATTTGAAATTTTAACTGAACCTATAACCGCCGAAGATAAAGTAACTCTAGATGACAGAGCGAAAGAATCTGCAAATTCTCACACAATTGATGAAACAAAATTGAAAATTTTAGCAAGTCCTAAGTTAATGTCTCCAATTATCCAACAAGTCAAACAGTATTATCCAGATAGTAAAGAACCTCAACTTAATATCAAACTTGTGCCAAATACTCAAATTTTAGAAGTCAGTTACCAAGATACTAATCCTGAAAAAGTTTTGTTTGTATTAAATAAAATATCTGAAGCATACTTAAATTACAGTATAGAGGAACGCCAAATAGAGACTAAATTAGGAATTAAATTTGTTGAGGAACAACTACCACAACTGCTCAAGCGAGTTGAAATCCTACAGTCAGAACTACAAAGGTTTCGTCAAAAATATGGCATTATTAATGCTGAAATGCAAAGCGAGCAGCTTGCCAGTCAATATTCCCAAATTGTGCGGAATCGGCTTGATACTGAAGCACAGTTGGCTAAAGCTCAAACATCCTACAATAGTTTACAAAAACAATTGAGGCTGGAAGCTGAAGAAGCTGAAGTTGTTTTGGCTTTGAGTGAGTCGCCTAGTTACCAGAAGTTATTGAATCAACTCCAAGATGTAGAATCTCAAATTGCCGTAAAATCAGCGCAATATCAGGAAGATAATCCGAGTATTAAAAACCTGCTCATTCAACGAAAAAATTTGCAGGATTTAGTAGTCAAAGAAAAACGACGTATCATGGGCAGCAAATTTTCCAACACAACCATGAACTTCCTAGATTCAGTTACCCCTAACTCGGATCGACTACGAGCGATCCAAAAATTTCTGGATGTAGATAAGGAAATTCAGGTATTAAAAACTCAACTCCAATCTCTTAATCAATCTGAAAGTGCCTTAAAGCAACAGGTTAAACAGTTTCCCTCTCTCACACGTCAAAAAGATGACTTAGAACGAAAATTAAAAATAGCTGTCGATAACCTAAATCACTTTTTAGCTGAACGTGAAAGATTACGAATATATTCAGCCCAAAAACAAGCTCCTTGGCAGATACTTACTCCGCCTAATCAGCCTGAAAATTTAGCGCCGAGTCCTACACTGAATTTAATTTTAGGAACAGCTTTAGGTTTATTATTAAGCACTGGATTTGCTTTGCTGATAGATAAGTTCAATAACGTCTTTTATAACCTTGAAGAAGTTAAAGAGAAAACTAAACTGCCAATATTAGGGGTTATTCCTCATATTAGGTTGGGCAAGGATGGTAAGCTTCGTAAAAAACAAGATATCTCAAATGTTTGTGAATCTTTTCGCTCTATTTACACAAATATTTTTCTTCTCAATAATGAGAATTCTATCCGCTCTCTAGCAATCATTTCAGCTGCTCCTGGAGATGGCAAATCTATAATTGCTCTTTACTTAGCTCAGACAGCAGCAGCAATGGGTAAACGTGTACTATTAGTAGATGCAAATCTACGTAAGCCTACAATCCATACAATGTTGGGTTTACCCAATACAAAAGGGTTAAGTAATCTTATTTCTGAAGAACTCAATTTTGAGAATGTTATCTACAAAGTCAATAGCCATATCGTAGATCAAAAATATGGTTTGGAAACAACTATTTCCAAAGATGTAGGAGAATTACATCCACAGCATAACTTATTTGTCTTAACTGCTGGTCAAATTTCTTCAAATCCTACAATTTTACTTTCATCCCCTCAGATGGCAGAGTTAGCAGCAAAATTTCGGGAAAGTTTTGATTTGGTCATCTATGATACATCAAATTTGCTGAGGTTTACAGATACTAGCCTCCTAATTAAGCATACAGATACAAGCATTTTATCTATGGGAATAGGTAAAACAAATCGTTTTTTGGTGTCAAAAATATTGGAACAATTAAATATTTCGTCTCGTTCTATTTTAGGTGTAATCGCTATTGATATACAAGGTACTTTGAGAAAATAAGATTGAGAACATAATATAGCCATTCTCATGCTAGTGAGGTACAAAGTTTTTTAGTTTTAGGGAACAGGTAAAAGGGAACAGGGAACAGTGAATAAATTGGTGTGTACCTCATTAGACTGGGAAACGATATATCATTTCTGGCTGCAAAGTTATTATGTTTATGATCAGATGTGATATTTAAGGCTTGCTGAAAAAAGCAAACCCTATTTAGGTTGCATATCTCTTAATCGTGAATTCAAAATATGCTAATAATATTGTTGACTAATTTCCAGAATTTTATTTGCATTAGCCAACAAAATAATAACGAAATGTTGACCTTAGAAGTCACAAATATGTAGGGCTTGCTGAAAAATCTTTTCTTGGAGGCATCAACATAAAAATCTGATTTATCTAGGTTTTACATTTATATGGCTTACGCCACGCTCCGCTATCAGTAAGCCTAATTTACAGCTAATTTTAATTGCTGGCTGATTGAAAATTTTTTGTAACACTACAAATAATCTAAAAAAGAGATGCTAACCGCAAACAACGAAATTCAGATTCAATCCTTCAGTCCTTCTAGAGAATTTACCGCTTCAAAAATCCCTACAAAAATTGATGTAATTGGCTCTCCTGTTACTGCTTTACCTTTTGAAGTCCAAATAAACATGATCTTAGAATGGGCTATGAGCAAAGTCAGCAAAGTTGTTTGCGTGGCTAATACTCATATGCTTGTGGAAGCTTATTGGCATCCAGACTTTTCCTCTGTGTTAAAGAATGCGGATATTGTTACTCCCGACGGTATGCCACTGGTTTGGATGTTGAAAGTAATGGGAGCAGGCGCTCAAAACCGCGTTGCTGGTATGGATATTCTTTTATCTTTGTGTAGATTAGCTCCACTAAGAGATATTCATCTTTTTTTCTTGGGTTCTGAGATGCAAATTCTAGAGAAGATGAGAAAGAAGTTGGAGCGTGTTTTTCCCAATGTGAAAATTGCTGGAATGGAGCCTTTACCATTCCGTCCACTTACATTTACAGAGAATGAAGCTATTTTTAAAAAAATTCACGATAGTGGAGCCGGAATAGTTTTAGTTGCTTTAGGATGTCCAAAACAAGAGTATTGGATGAACCAAAACAAAGACAAAATTCAGGCTGTGATGATTGGTTTGGGAGGAGCATTTCCTGTCTTTGCAGAAAGCCACAAAAGAGCGCCCTATTGGATTCGTCATTTAGGGGGTGAGTGGTTCTATCGTCTGATTCAGGAACCATTGAGACTATTTCGTCGATATAGCACAACTATCCCAGTTTTTATTTGGTTAGCTTTAAAGCAACTGCTAAATTTGGCTCTAGTGAAAGTTGGACTGGGAGCAACACGAAAAGGAGCAAAATATTAAGCTTTGTAAACCTAATCTAGGAGAGCGAAAAATGTTGGGGGAGATGGGGTACATAACACGGTAAGATGCTTGAATGTCGAATGGCACTAAGATAAGGTGAAAGCAAGTAGAGATAAGGATTTGAGGGAAATTAGCTAGTTAATCATTTGCTAACTTTCGCTAACTAATGCTATACTTTCCTCATGGCATACATACCACTGGTGAAAAGCGGTCGAATTTCTGGGATTGCATCCAAACACTTTAAGGAGATATGCAGATGAGGGGAA
>NZ_JAQMTI010000260.1:0-13477 GCF_028329225.1 Sphaerospermopsis kisseleviana CS-549
ACGGTGATATCAAGTATTGAATTGAGACTATTGCCGACGCGAAAACCAAGCAATGATGGTGGTAGTCTTTTTCAGAAACTTAATTGGAACACAATCGCGTCTGGCTAAGGCGTGAAAGTCTACTGAGGGATAACTGCTCCTATGCTCCCGTTGAAGTAGAAAGTAAAGTCTAGTTTTGTCTAGGTTTTATATAGCAGAACACAGTTAGGGGTTATGCCTCAATGATAACTGGAGGTAGAACCTCCTAGATCGCATTACCAGTCTCTGACTGAGAACGAGAAAACGAGAAACAAAAATAGTTTTACTCCTGACTCCTGTACGGGCGTTCGCGAAGCGTGCTGGAAGCATCAGCATGCGGACGACCAATTATCAATTTTTGTCCAAAACTAAGCTGTTGTGCATTTAATTTGTATAAGTGGAACAGGCATCTTGCCTGTTAAACAAGAGTTCAGAATATTAGGATTATACAATTTAGCTGTGTAACAGCTTATTTTCCGAATGCTTCGCCCCTACGACTCCTGCTGTAAAAGAAGATTGTTCTAGAATTACAATTAACTGTGTTCTCTAATTTAACCGAATCTGTGACTACTACTCCCCTTTCTCCTAACTTCTCACAAACCGCTGCTGTTCCCGATAGCTTAGGACGTTTTGGACGCTTTGGTGGTAAATATGTTCCTGAAACTTTAATGCCGGCTTTAGCTGAACTGGAAACAGCTTATCACCAATACCGTAATGATCCTGATTTTCAAGCAGAATTACAAGGTTTACTGCGAGATTACGTAGGACGCGCTACCCCTTTATACTTTGCTGAAAGACTCACCGCCCATTATGCCCGTCATGATGGCACAGGAGCGCAAATTTACTTAAAACGCGAAGATTTAAATCATACAGGCGCTCATAAAATTAATAATGCCCTTGGTCAAGTTTTATTAGCAAAGCGCATGGGTAAGCAGCGCATTATTGCTGAAACAGGTGCAGGACAACATGGGGTAGCTACAGCTACCGTTTGCGCTCGTTTTGGTTTGCAATGTATTATTTACATGGGTGTTCACGACATGGAACGCCAATCCTTAAATGTGTTTAGAATGCGCTTGATGGGGGCGGAAGTTCGTGGTGTGGCAGCCGGTACGGGAACTCTCAAAGATGCCACTTCTGAAGCCATCCGTGACTGGGTAACGAATGTAGAAACTACTCATTATATACTGGGTTCTGTAGCTGGTCCCCATCCTTACCCGATGATAGTCCGGGATTTTCACGCGGTTATTGGCCAGGAAACCCGCGCTCAAGCAATGGAAAAATGGGGTGGTTTACCTGATATTCTTATGGCTTGTGTGGGTGGTGGTTCTAATGCAATGGGACTTTTTCATGAGTTTGTTAAAGAACCATCGGTGCGGTTAATAGGTGTAGAAGCTGCTGGTGAAGGTGTGAATACTGGTAAACACGCCGCTACCTTGACAAAAGGACAAGTTGGTGTATTGCATGGAGCAATGAGTTATCTGTTACAAGATAATGATGGACAGGTGATTGAACCCCATTCCATTAGTGCAGGTTTGGATTATCCTGGTGTTGGTCCAGAACACAGCTATATGAAGGATATTGGCAGGGCTGAATATTATAGTGTGACAGATGCTGAAGCTTTAGAGGCATTTCAACGCTTATCCCGGTTAGAAGGAATTATACCTGCTTTAGAAACTTCTCATGCGATCGCCTATTTAGAAACTTTATGTCCACAACTTACAGGCAGTCCCCGGATTGTGATTAACTGCTCTGGTAGAGGTGACAAGGATGTGCAAACAGCAGCTAAATTCTTAATTCAAGGCTGATAATTAATCATGTTGAGAAATACTATTTCAGCTATTGGTGCAGGTTTCTTAGTTTTAGTCAGTGGTGGGATGGCTAGTTCTGCTCCTAGTCCATCTTTTATATCCAATGACAGCTACAAAGTAGCACAAACTAATGTTAATACTGCTGCCATAGAAGCCTCTGTTTTCCAACAAATAAACCAGTACCGATCCTCCCAAAATTTACCCCCATTGACTCGTAATTCTCGTATTGATGAGCAAGCAAGAATTCACAGTCAAAACATGGCTAGTGGTAAAGTTCCCTTTAGTCATGATGGATTTCAAGCACGAGTCAGAGCGATTGGTATTCCTTTCAGTCGAGTTGCGGAAAATGTGGCTTACAACCAAGGTTCTAGAGATCCTGCAACCACCGCTGTACAAGGTTGGTTAAGGAGTTCAGGACATCTAGCTAACATTAGAGGTAATTATAACCTCACAGGAATTGGTGTGGCGAGTAATAGCAAAGGACAAATTTTTTTCACCCAAATTTTCCTCACATCAAGATAAATTTTAGTGCCTGATTGGTGATTGGTGATTGGTGATTATTTGGTTTCGTAATACCAATAATCTCAGTTGTCAATTATCAATTATCAATTATTTTTGCATCTGTCAATGGATACTATTTTTTATATATTTTTTTGACTAAAAATGTAGTGACAATAACACTTTGTGAGGTGAAGCATCTACTATAGGCATATACTGGATACTGGATTTTTTTAAAGTTATGAAATTGGCAGACTTTTAGCAAAATAAAATGTCATTTTCAGGAAAGTGAACTCAAAAATATGAATTATAGAAGGTGACAGGTAATGGGTAATGGGTAATAGGTAATATTTCTCCTGACTCCTGTACGGGCGAAGCACTCGGAAAATAGGCTTAGACAAAAATTTATAATTAGTCGCCCGAATGCTTCGCCCCTACCACTCCTGACTCCTGACACCTACTGTAATTCTTCAGTTCACCAATACTTGACAGTATCCTGGTACTTATTCTGTACATCAGAAGATAGAGTATATGTCTGATAAATCCATACACTACCTAATTCTCTATGTTCCGACAAACTGCTTTTGGCATGGCTTTAAGTACGCTTGTCCTTGCTAGTGGATTGATGACTGATCCTGTTCCCAGCAATAATTCTGCTAAAAAAATCACTCACACTCAGTCATTTAATACTTCTAGTCAGGCGGCTATTTTGAATCTTGGTTCTGAAAATGCTACTTTAGAAAAATTAGTTTTTGAGCAAATTAATCAATATCGTGTTTCTCAAGGATTATCAAAGCTCACCTTAAATGCAAGTATCACTCAGCAAGCAAGAATTCACAGTCAGAACATGGCTAATGGTATAGTGAAATTTAGTCATCATGGATTGGAACAACGAGTTAAAGCCATTCCTCTTAAATATGACAATGCAGCCGAAAATGTGGCTTTCAACGTGGGATATAGTGATCCAGCAAAGCAAGCTGTGATTGGTTGGCTCAACAGTCCTGGACATTTGCATAATATTCAAGGAAATTTTAAATTGACAGGGGTGGGAGTGGCGACTAATGCCAAAGGTGAAGTTTATCTCACACAAATATTTGTCAATACCAAATAGATTGTCTTACTGATTTTTTGCACAATTTGCATAATAATAAATTAGTGTCTGATCCAGTAATTTTTTAACTGATAGACACTATCATTCATTTGGGAACGATTGATGAGATTAGATGATTTTAGGGTTAGTGACGGTGATATAGATGCTGCTACCCTCGCGGAGTATTTAAAATCTGAAGCTCTGGCTGTAGACACGGAAACAATGGGATTATTACCACAACGCGATCGCTTGTGTCTTGTTCAGTTGTGCAACCCAGAGGGAAAAGTCACCGCTATCCGCATCGCTAAAGGACAAACAGAAGCTCCAAATTTAAAACAACTTTTGGAAGCAACCCACATCCTCAAAGTATTTCACTTTGCACGGTTTGATATTGCTACCTTACGCCACAATCTTAATATTCAGGTTCAACCTGTTTTTTGTACTAAAATTGCTAGTAAGTTAGCCCGCACCTACACTAACCGTCATGGTTTGAAAGATGTAGTACAGGAATTAGAACACGTAGAACTAGACAAAAGCTCTCAAAGTTCTGATTGGGGGAATGCTGCTAATTTATCGGAGGCTCAATTAAGTTACGCTGCTAATGATGTCCGCTACTTATTGAGCATTCAAGAAAAACTAACGCAAATGCTACAACGAGAAGAACGTTGGCAACTAGCACAAGAGTGCTTTCAAGTTTTACCAACATTGGTTTCTTTGGATTTATTACAATTCAAAGATTTATTTGAACATTAAGAGTAATTCGTAATTCTTAGGGAACAGGGAACAGGGAACAAAATGCTTGACTTTTTACCTGATTCTACCCAATTACCAGTCACCAATCACCAGTCACCAATCACCAATCACTTCTATTGATTTTCTCAATGATTTTGGATGCGAGAGACAACATTGTAATCATCTGCACCTGCGGGAGTTCTTGATTCGATAATACCTTCTGTTGGTCCACCAATTGCTTTCCATGCTCCCAAACCACCTTTTAATTCTGATACGTGTACAAATCCCGCAGCACGCAATTTTTGGGCAGCTTGAGCAGTTTGTCCCTCATCAGTGCCGTAAACATAAATATCACGGCTTTTTTGTAAAGAAATTTCTGCACGATCTGTTAGTTCATCTATAGGCATAGGCATTGCGCCCATAATATGACCTTGGTTGTAGGTTGAGCGATCGCGGACATCCAAAATTGTAAATG
The DNA here is from genome assembly GCF_028329225.1 of Sphaerospermopsis kisseleviana CS-549. Lineage (NCBI taxonomy): Bacteria > Bacillati > Cyanobacteriota > Cyanophyceae > Nostocales > Aphanizomenonaceae > Sphaerospermopsis > Sphaerospermopsis kisseleviana. Next base: position 4,622 of record NZ_JAQMTI010000260.1, read on the forward strand.
CTGGTTCGCCCCATTCTAGACGAGATTTAACTACATGAACATCCGATTCTATTTCTATGGGTGGCTGTTGAGGAATAATCCCACCCATCAAATTATTAGTCATAAGTTTTATCCGTTTTAACCTATTCAATTTCAACTTCAATCAACTTAGTCAACAATAAATTAACAAACAAAGTCTAGTTAATTTGTCTGGCTTGAGTATGAAAATATAAAAATTTTCCTGAATAAATCCTGAATAAATCCTGAATAAATCCTGAATAAATCTTGTAAAAATCTATCTTTAGATATATTCGATTTCTCATATCGTCATCAGTAATATTTCAGTACAGATACTTCGGTATAACACCACAATTGATTTATATTTTATACATTTTTTTTTTCAAAAAATACCAAAATCATACATTACCGATACATTTTATAAGGATTATTATAAAGTTTGCATAAACTTCAGGAAAAATTCAGTGTATACAAGGACTAAAGCATTTTTCCTACTTATTTATTTAGCCAGGAGCTAAGATACTCCTTAAACACAACATCTCAAAGCATCTGTCACCACAGAAAATCGCCAAATCAATCAATAAACTGCATTGGACTATGGATAAGCTTGCCACGAATATTCCCAAGATTATGATTGTAGATGACGATTTCAGTGTGAGAAATCTCGTCTACCGTTTTCTGAGTCGAAAATACCAAATAGAATCGGCCTCAGATGGTAAAAGTGCTATGGCATTATTTGATCAATTCAATCCAGCCTTGGTAATTCTGGATTGGAATTTGCCAGATGCCAATGGCTATAAACTTTGTCAAGAAATGCAAAGTCGCACCAATGTTTTAGTTTTGATACTCACTAGCCGGAATGATGAAGCTGATAAAATTAAAATTCTGGCCGCAGGTGCAGATGATTTCATGACTAAGCCATTTAGCCTAGCAGAAGTGGAAGTCAGAGTTGAAGCACTTTTAAGACGCATTCGTTATATCCATCCTCATCAATCACAACGTCTTGTTTTTCAACAATTAGCAATTAACCCAGAAGGTAGAGAGGTAAAATTGAATGATAAACCTTTAGCTTTAACGGCTTTAGAGTTTAATATTTTACATTTTTTAGCTAGTCATCCAGGACAAGCTTGGAGTCGTCCCCAACTAATTCAGAAAATTTGGGGTTGTGACTATGTAGGAGATGGAAGGGTTGTAGATGTGCATATTGGTCAATTACGTAAAAAAATGGAAGTTGATTCGAGTACACCAGAGTTTATCAAAACGGTACGCGGCTATGGTTATAAGTTTGAACCACCAGAAGGTAACAAAGTTTAACCTCTCCGTAAGTATTCAGCTATCAGTAATCAGTAATCAGCTAATAGCCAGGATTCAGACGTTTTAATTTTAGGAATGTTATCTGCATCTGCTTTTTTCATTCTTTGTATTTCAATCTTTCAGGTACTGACGGAAACCGATGACTGAATGCTGAATGCTTACACTCCAGAGCAAAAACAAATCATTAAAATATTGGTGCGTTTATCAATTAACAATCTGGTTGTACATCTGAATTTACCAAGGATTTTTATTGGGGCTTGATCACAGATTTAGCATGAGTTGGAATTATTAAGGCTAAAGTCGGTCAGGGAATTTGTATCTACTCAAGCCTCAGAGCAATTTTAGATTTTGGATTTTGGATTTTAGATTTTAGATTTTGAAGATTTTTAAAATTTCCGCTAATAAGTTATTATAGAACTATAAAATCTAAATTGACTATATACTATATATTCTTATCAATATAGATGCCATTAAAGAAAGTAATGAAAATCACAGTTATGACTTTTAACCTCCGCTGCGACAAACCAGATCCGGGGGTACGTCAGTGGAAAAAGCGTGTAGGTGCGATCGCTGCTGTTATTCAACACTATCAACCAGATGTAGTGGGTACACAGGAAGGTAAACTCCATCAACTGAAGGATTTACAAGCACTTTTACCAGAATATAAATTTGTTGGTGGCGATCGCTCTGGTACAGGAGAAGATGAACACTGTGCAATTTTCTATCAACCTGAACTTTTAAAACTGCAAGAAACTCAAGATTTTTACCTCAGCGATACTCCAGAAATTCCTGGTAGTATTACTTGGGGAACTCGTTTACCACGCATGGCAACTTGGGCTAATTTTCAGGTGGGTGATCCTAGTATTTCTCTAACTATTGTTAATACTCATTTAGATCATGAAATTGCTAAAGCGAGGGAGTTGGGTGCAGGTTTGCTGAGTCTGCGTTTAATGGGTTTTCCTGCTGAAAATTATTTACTGTTAACAGGAGATTTTAACGCTCATTCCAGAACTTTAGAACGAATAATTTTAGCTGATAATTTTAGAATACAAGATACTTTAGCAAATCTGCCGTTAGCAGAACAAAAAACTTTCCATGATTTTACTGGTGAACCTGTGGATGCTAGAGATACAATTTATGGCGATCGCCGTTTTCACATCGAACAAGTAATCATTGACAATAAACAATGGGAAAGTATTTGGCCTTCTGATCATTTTCCGGTGATTGTGAAGTTAAGCATCAGGAATAGGGAATAGTAGTCAAAAATTAAGCAGACTTAACGGATACTGCTAACTGTAACCCTAAAGCATCTAATAAGGTACGTAAACAATAAAATTCAATTTCTCCTTGCTCAGATAATTTCTGGGCTAGGTTCTCATAACATTGCTGTACTGTTTTTGATAGTTTCTCAATTCCACCTTGAGCTTCAATAACATTTTTAAGTGCCTTATTTAACATTTTAGGATCGCCTTCTTCTAAAACAACTTCAATATAAGCTGCTGCTTCTAGTGGATCTTTTAAGTCTTGGATTAGTTTTGCATGATAACTTGTACTTTTAGGCATCATCTCGACTCCGATAATCTTCCCAATATTCTTTAGCTTTACGAATATCTTTCACTTGAGTGCTTTTATCACCACCACACAGGAGCAAAATAATTGTTGACCCTTGCTGTCCAAAGTATATCCGGTAGCCAGATCCATAGTCTATTCTCAATTCAAAAACACTTTCGCCAACGGATTTATAATCTCCTAAGTTACCATCTTCAACTCGGTCAAGTCTGGCTCTAATTTTAGCTTTTGCTCTTCTATCTCTTAGAGCATCAAACCAATTATCAAAAGGATTTGTACCATCTGCTGTTAGGTAATTCTTGATTTCTCTGGGTTGGGTGTTCATGGGGTTGTTGTTTCATAACCTACATACCACAACCTACACTGGCAGTTAGTTTTGGACAATTAGTTTTGGACAAATGTCGCATATTATTCATCAGAGCCTAAACTTTATACTTTTGCTTCACCAATTCCACCCCTAACTGTATCGCAGCTTTTATACTGGTTGCATCAGCAATACCCTTTCCGGCAATATCAAAAGCTGTTCCATGATCTGGGGAAGTTCTCACAAACGGTAAACCAATGGTAGTATTTACCGCCCGATCAAAAGCCATTAATTTTACAGGAATTAAACCTTGATCATGATAAAGTGCTAAATAAGCATCCGCAATATTTTGAGTAATATTTTTAACGTTAGAATTACCATACCAAGCTTGACCCGGTTTCACCCACATTGTATCCGGTGGTATGGGTCCTTCTAGTTGTAAATGCGGTCGTTTTTGTCTTTCTGCTTTTAACCAAGGGATTAACCAATCTATTTCTTCTGTTCCTAATTGTCCCATTTCTCCACTGTGGGGATTTAAACCAGCGATCGCAATTTTCCCATTTTTAATCCCAAAATCTCTTTCTAAACATTCTGCTAATAAATCTAATTTTTTTGTTAATAATTCCGGTGTTAAGACTTGAGATACTTGACATAATGGAATATGTGTGGTAGCAAGTAAAGCCCGTAAAGTCCAACCTGTCAAAGGTGATCGCCCGACAAACAACATTCCAAAACGTTCTACACCTGCTTTCTCGGCTAAAAGTTCGGTTTGTCCCGGATAATCAAAACCAGCGGCTTTCCAAGCTGATTTAGCGATAGGTGCTGTGACAATACCATCAAAATCACCTGCTAAAGTTTGAGCTATGGCATATTCCATATAAGCAAAACTAGCCGCACCACTAGCAGCATTACCCACCCCAGTAATAATTTCACCTGAGTTTGGTACATCAACATCAATCACATTTAACTCATCAGGATTGGCCAAAGCTAGTGAAATATCAGTATTAGCTGTCAAATTTTTATAAGTTTTAGTGAGTAAATGCCGATTACCCACTAAGACTAAATCACAGCTTTGGCTAACTTCTGAATCAGCCAAAGCCTTTAAAGTTACCTCTGCTCCAATACCGGCAGGATCTCCCAGTGTCAGTGCTAAACGTGGACGTTGATGAGTATTAGTCATAAGTCAGGGAATAGGGAACAGGGAACAAGGAACAGGAAAACTGTTAATTAAGCCACATCGCTACTTACCCAGTCCCGATTTCAATTAGCTGCTAAACTATTTTAGAATTATTTAGACAGGTCTAATCCTCAAGACAGTTGAAGACCTGGTTTACCTAAGTTACCAGACTAGCAAAAATGAGATTTGAGCGATCAAGTTAAGTTAAGCAGTCTCATAAACGGTAAACATCTACAAACCATTCAGTTCACAAAGGAGAAACACAGCAAATGGGCGGCGAAATCTTAAATGCAGCTATGCTATCTTTCGGCTTAATCTTCGTAGGTTGGGGTCTCGGCGCTTTATTGCTGAAAATTCAAGGCGCTGAAGAATAAGCAGGGGGCAGAAGGCAGGAGTTTTTTATTTTGGATTTTGGATTTTGGATTTTGGATTGTTTTTGTGATCTCCAATCTAAGAGGGTGTTTGAAAAGTTTTAGATGGTGACTTTATACACTTGCAGATCCCCCCTAACCCCCCTTAATAAGGGGGGAACTAGAATCAAAGTCCCCCTTTTCAAGGGGGATTTAGGGGGATCTAAAATTTTTGATACATCATGAGGGACTTTTAAAACATCCTCTTACGCAAAACAGAACCAAAGTAGGGGTAATTCATGAATTACCCCTACGCAAGAACAAGAATTGAGTATTTAGGAATGTTTGCTATAGTCATCCGGTTTGATTTCTGAATTTATCTGTGTAAGCAGTCAAGAGGCAATAGTTCGACTTCGCTCACCAACCAGGCACTCATGCAAAAGGCTTTTAGAGAATTTTGGTGTACGGAGTTTTTTTTCAATCATCAAATAGGAGTCCTATATCTGTTTTTATATAATACTGTTAATAACCTGACTATATATGGCTATATAGATTCCCACCATAATCTAATGATAGGATAAACTCAGAAAATTGTCAAGGGGTAGTGAAGAATAATCTTGAGAATTTTGACTTTTGACTTTTGACTTTTGACTTTTGACTTCCCCCAGGGGGTATCCTGATTCAGACGACAAAAGAATTTTTGGGGTATTATTAGGAGTGTTTTAATTTGAGTATAAATTTCTAATTTAATGGATATCAACCAGCAAAAAGAACAATTTAGTATTACTTATGTTAGAGCGATCGCTGCCGTAGCAGGTTATTCTATATATAGACCGGAAATAGACAATGATAGTGTAGATTTAGGTATAATTAGCAGAGGAGGTACAGGTAAAATCTTTTCTCCCAGAGTAGAATTACAACTTAAATGTACTGCTAGAGATGTTCTTGAAGAAAACTGTATTAAATATCCCCTAATTCTCAAAAATTATCATGATTTAAGGATAAATTCTCTTGTTCCGAGAATTTTAGTGGTAGTATTAGTTCCCGAAAAAATCACTGACTGGATAAAACAAACAGAAGAGGAACTTTGTCTGAGATATTGTGCTTATTGGGTTTCATTACGCGGAATGCCTGATACCACAAATACAACAAATGTTACTATTAAAATACCTCGTAGTAATCAGTTTACACCGGATGCACTACAGACCATCATTCAACGTATTAGTTTGGGAGATTTGCCATGAAAGTTACCATTAAAGATAGTCAAATACTCAAAACAGTTCAACCTGAAATTATCCAAACACATCTACAAGCTACAGGATGGCAGGAAACAGGTAGAATTTATAACGATGCTGGAGCAATTTGGCGATTTAAAAAAGACTCTATTAATGAATATGAAATTTTGCTACCTCTGCAACAGAATTTAGGAGACTATGCTGAAAGAATTAGTGATATTTTGAAAACACTAGAGATAGTAGAAAATAGAAATCAATTTGATATTTTAAGTGAATTTATCACCAATTATCCTAACTTTAATATTCAAGGTATTGTCAAGGAAATATCCACTCCAGAAATTGATAAACTGAGAGGAGAAATTACATTATTAGGTGCAGTATTTGAGAAATTACAAGAAATTAAAACAGTTCTCAATAATCAGGATTATATCTTAGCTATTAAGGCTTATCAAGAACGATTATCAATTAATTGTATGGGTGATTTAATCAAGGAAGATAATCATTTTATTCTCAAAAATCCTAGAAATTTACAAATTGACTGATGAATATTGACTGTTGACGTTGTAATTAATTAAAATTTTGTCAGAATACAAATCGCGGTAGTTGAGCGTAGTCGAAACTCGATAACTACCTGATTCTGCCAACAAGTAAGCTGTTATGCAGCTAAACTGTATAATCTTAATATTCTTAAGTCTTGTGGAACAGGCATCTTGCCTGTTAACCTTATATAAATTAAATGCACAACAGCTTACCCCAGCAGCATTTTATAGTATTTGCAAAAGAATGATTTTTTTATTTCACGCAGAGACGCAGAGTCACAGAGGAAGAACGCAAGAGTTTTGGTATAGTGAAAAAATCTCTCTCTTCTCTCTTCTCTCTTCTCTTTCTTCCCTTCGTGTCCTTTGCGTTCTTTGCGGTTCGTTAAAAAAGAATTTATGAAAACATAAATAATTCGTTGGGTTGCGCTGTCGCTTAACCCAACCTACAGTCATTTATAACATTTGCGGAATAAAACTAGCTTTTTTCGCTGCACTATCCCACACTATCCAGTTAATTTTATCATCCAAATCAACTGCATTATCTGTCACCTTAAAATACAGCTTTCCTTGTCCTTTGACTTCCACAGCAAAATCATAATTTTGAGCATAGGTGACAATAAAACCCTTATTTTGTAAACAATATTTTGCCCAATTTTTTAAAGATTGTTTATAGGGTTCATGGGGTATGGGTGGGTTAGTAATTACGTCATTGATAACTTTTAAAACTTTTTCCATGTTTCTATTTAATGAGGATCACAACGAATTTCTATCATAAACCCATCGGGGTCATAAAAATACACCCCTCTACCTGTAGGACGGGTAAGGGGTCCATAAGCTATGACTAAATTATTTTCTCGGATCACGGATACAGCTTGATCAAAGAATTGGGGATCAATATCAAATGCTAAATGATATGCTCTAGTAAAAGATTTACTGGGATCGGGGTCTGGTGGTAATAATTCTGGTTCTCCAAATAAGTCTAATATTGTTCCATCGGGGGTGACGAAATTAGCAACTTTTCCTTCAGCAACGAGTTGTTTTAATGTTTCGGGAATTTCTTCGCCTGTGAGTTCGTGTAATCCTAAAATATGTCCATAAAAATGGCGTGATGCTTGCATATCGGCAACGTTTAAAGCAATATGATGGATTTTGCGTAGGTAGCCGGTGGGAATATTTTTTTGATTATTCATAGGTTTTTAATTTATGGGTTTTTAATTTAGAGGTTGTTTGGAAAGTTTCTAATGTATAAATAAACCCCTCTCCAAACCTCTCGCCGACGCGGGGAGAGGCTTTGAAACCCCCATTCCCTTCCTTGTCCATCCCTTCGACTACGCTCAGGACAAGCCTCCTTGTCTTCCTGATCCTGCCTTCACAGATCATATTAAAAACCTACCCCTGTGAGGGGTTAGGGAGGGGTAAAAAAAATATTTGATACATCAATCATGACTTTTCAAACACCCTCTTACAGATGCACATAGTCAACTTATTTTATGTATTAGCAAACCAATCATCATCTAAAAATTTTTCAAGAGTAGCGATCGCTTCTTCAGGAAAAGTATTTAAGGGAAGTTGAGAATGTTGACTAGCTAATTCTCTTCCATCATTGTAACATAAGTCTAACTTCATCTCTAAGTGACTTTTTAAACTAGGACTATCTGCTAATAATCTTTGAATTTGCTTGCGAAAATTAGTTATTTCTCTTTGCCAATGTCCTCTATTTCTTTCATTTTCCCCTTCCCAATATTGTAAAATTAGTAAATGTTCAATCAATCTCATTAACAAACTTTCGATTTTCCGTTTATCTCTTTTACTCAAATCTAAAACTTCCTCAATTAAATTATCCCAATCCAAAGAATCTAAATCTCTATTTTCTAACTGTTTAACTGTTTCTAATACCCAAAGATTATAGTCGGTGTCATACAAATTTTTGATTTGTGTTTTTAGCTCTGCTCTCATATTTTTCTCCTTGATAGTTAATTATACGTTATCAGTATCATCATTTGTCCTAACTACATTTTAAACTACATTTTAAACATAATCTAACTTTTCATTTAACTTACTTTTTAATTTTGTCACAAGTATCATCTTGACTTATTTAGGGTTTGCTGAAAAAGTCTTGTTGTGGGGGCAGGCAAAAAGCAAGAGTTTGGGCTATCTGTTATCCCTAGATTTTATGACTACTAACTGTGGCTATATGTCTAAATGTTCCGGTTTTTTGCCCTTGATAAAGGCTTCCCAAAGCATTACAGTTATCTTCTATTAACCATAAATCATGTTTTTGGACAAATTCCACAATTTCCTTTAAATCCCAATCCCCAGTCCCCAGTCACCAGTCCCCAGTCACCAGTCCCCAGTCACCAGTCCCCAGTCC
>NZ_JAQMTI010000261.1:0-3378 GCF_028329225.1 Sphaerospermopsis kisseleviana CS-549
AGTCAGCAGTCAGCAGTCAGCAGTCACCAGTCACCAGTCACCAGTCCCCTGTCACCTGTCACCTGTTCGCTCTCTTAACTTTTGCAATAGCTGTTGTTGGGATGAGTCTGGGGTAGGTGTAATGGTGTTTTGGGGGATGTTTTCGGCACTTTCCACAGCAGCAGGTACGGTGGGAGTTACGGCTTTTTCTGGGGAAGATGGTTCGGAAATAATTACAGGTGGTAATAACTCTGGTTGTGTGTTGAATTGGATTATTTCTGTAGTTGGTAATGGGGTGAAAATTACTACTTTGTTGATTTTTTCAACAGCTTTTATTTCTGGTTTAGCAGTGATATTTTTAGGGATATTTTCCAGAGATTTTGGTGTTTGTGAAGCAGCTTTAAAAGTAGGTTGAGGTGTGATATTTTCGGCTGGATTCATAGATGTTTTGAGAGCATCTAAGGTAAAAGCTACCTTTGTTTGTTGCTGCATATTTTCTGTAGAAGATACCAATTTACTTAGACCATTGACCAACTGTAAAAGATTTTGCCGAAATTTCGGATCTCCTGTTAATTCATCTAAGTCAGATGTAATTTTTTGGGTATTTTCAAAAGTTACTCTAGCAGCGTCTAAAGTTTGTTGCAAAAGCACAATATTTTGCGGATCATTTAAATTTTTAGAAGCATTTTTTAAATTAGCAGAAGCTTCCGCAGCGTTAGCAGAGAGAATTTCTAAATTTTTCAATAATTCTCCTTCTGTTAAACGATTAACCGCAGGTGATAAACTACTAACTGTTTGACGTAGTTGGTTACTGGTTTGGGTAATATTATTTAAAGTACCGACTAAAGCAGAACGATTTGTAGTTAATAACTCATCTAAGTTATTTAATAACTTACTTGCTTGTTTTGCAGTTGTACTAAATTCACTCGCTGTTGTACCTAATTGATTTGCGGTTTTTGTTGTTGTGGTTGTGAGTTCATTTGTTGCTCGTTGGATAGTGACAGCAGTATTAGAAAATGTGCCTAATTGTCCTTGAAAACTTCTGCTGACACTTTGCATTTCTCGACTGAGTTTAGCAATACTATCAGCCGCATTCGCAGAAGTTACTAAAAGGCGATTAACGTTGTCGTAAAATTCCTTATTATTATATTGAGCAGCAAAATCAGATGATTGGCGGATCAGTTCATCAACGCTAATTCCAATCTCACCTTTTAATTTAGCAGATTCGTTACAAATAATCAAACCAGGATTACAATCTTTCTCTAATGGTCCGGCAATATCTTGAGGAACTTGTGCATTAGGTGGTGGACTAATATCAATGATACTTTCATTAATTAATCCACTTTGATTTGCTTCAATTTTAGAATCAGCAGGAATTTTTAATTGAGGATCGTTGATTTCAATTTCTACATTAACAGCATTTGCTCCGGTTTTGATACTAGAAATACTACCCACTTTCACACCACGATAACGAACTGGTGAGCCTTTTTGCATTCCCCCAGCGTTAGCAAATTCAACCACAGCTTTATAAGAACTGCTTCCGGGCGTGATTCTATTTAACCATAGCCATATTACCCCAAATGCTCCTAACCCTAGTAAGATTAATAAACCTACCGATCCTTCTCTAAAAGTTCTTGTAGAAGTGAATCCACTAATTAGACCTCGCATTTTTTCGCGCTCCATAAAAATAGTCCTAATTCGTAATTCGTAATTCGTAATTCGTAATTCGTAATTTGTAATTTGTAATTCCTAATTTGTAATTCCTCATTCGTAATTCTTAATTATTAATTTGTAAATACTGTGAAGAGAAAATAGTAAACAAATATTTTTATTTTGACTCCTTGAACTCCTGACTCCTTGAACTCCTGACTCCTGACTCCTAAAATATATTATCAACCAGCCACTTGAATTGGACCATGTATACTCCCACTCATAAATTGTCTAATCAAACGGTTTTCTGTATGATCTATTTCATTTACTTTACCTTGCCATTGCACTTTTCCTTGATAAAGAAATATCAACTTGTCAGATGTTCGACGAATGGTACTATCTTGGTGGGTAACGATGCAGTAGGTACTACAGACTCCTTGTGTACATTGCAAACTGCGGATTAAATCCTCAATTACTGTTGAAGCAATAGGATCAAGTCCGGCTGTAGGTTCATCGTATAATAAAACTTCTGGGTTATCTTTGGGATTATCGGGATTAGACATAATCGCACGCGCAAAACTTACCCGTTTTCGCATCCCTCCCGAAAGTTCTGAGGGGTAAAGATGACCAATACCTGGTAAACCTACCATTTCTAATTTTTCGTTGACAAGTTTGCGAATGCGCGATCGCTCTAATTTTGTATTCTGATACAATGAAAAACCAACGTTTTCATCTACATTCAAGGAGTCAAATAAAGCTGCTTGCTGAAATACCATCCCAATACTTACCGGATCACAACCATCTTCTATTAACCCCTCTCGCTTTATCCCTTGAATATAAATTTCTCCCTCATCCGGCTGTAATAACCCAGCTATAATTCTTAAAATCGTTGATTTACCAGTTCCTGAAGGTCCAATAATTCCTATTGCTTCTCCTTTGTAAATTTGCAAATCAACATCATCTAAAACCTTATTTTTACCAAAGGATTTAGAAATACCTCTTAGTTCAATTAATGGTTCTTCGTTAGGTGATTGGTAATTGGTCATTGGTGATTGGTGATATTATATAAATAGTCTAATGACTAATGACTAATGACAGATATTATTGTAATTGGTAGCGGTATCGGTGGTTTATCTGCGGCCGCGTTACTTGCACGTTATGGAAAACGGGTTGTAGTCTGTGAAGGTCATACTATTCCCGGTGGTGCAGCGCACACTTTTAAAAGACGCGGTTTTGAGTTTGATTCTGGTCCCTCCTTTTATTGCGGTTTAAGTGGTTCTCAAAGTTTAAATCCGATACAAAAAAGCTAACTAATGCTAACAAAAGTCGGCTTTTTCTTCCTGTTTCACCCTAGCAGTGTCGGCACTATCTAGTCCACAGGCTAACACGATCAATCTGACCGCTTCTTGTTTTAAATTAATCGCAGCGTTTAAATCTCTGTCAATCTCAAAGCCACAGTTATCACATTTAAACACTCTTTGAGATAATGAGAGTGATGATTTCTTTTCTCCACAACTTGAGCAAGTTTTGCTACTGGGATAATATCTATCCACAATTACTAACTTACTACCATACAGTTGTGTTTTGTATTCTAGCTGCCTTCTAAATTCATAAAAGCCCATATCGGCTATAGCTTTTGATAATTTCCCATTTGCTAACATCCCAGATACATTCAAATCTTCTATCCCTATCACCGCGTGGTTTTTGCTAATATAGGTAGTAATTTTGTGTAATGTATCTTTTCTGATA